>JAYWHL010000595.1:0-2203 GCA_043777715.1 Cytophagaceae bacterium
TTTACAAAATATAGCATAACACAGAGTTTGTCTAACAATATTGCTTTCGCAAAGGTGGTTGGTCTAGGCGACCCCGTGAGACACCAACCACGGAAAAGGTGCTTTCATATACTACAAAGTTATACCCAATTCTGTGTATATACTGTAGGTCCCCCGACAGGCCGAGGAGAAGGCCACAGGAGCAGAATGTAACTATCTATATATCAATAACTTAAATAAATACATTGCTTTCGCAAAGGTGGACTGGTGAGGACACCAGCCACAGAAGCAGAGCAGTGTCTTCATGGTTAAAACTGAGGTAACTTATGTTGGACAGAGACATTTTATGTTCAGTTTATGATAAATTTCAATTTTTTGCCCTAAATTTGTAACCATTGTATAATGTTAAACAACTTGGTTATGAATGAATATATTACCCTGTCCGAGGCATCTGAACTTATTGGCAAAAGTAAAGAAACGCTAAGACGTTGGGACAATGAAGGCAAACTGACTGCCACTAGAGAGCCAATGAGCAATTACAGAGTTTACCCAAAATCTGATGTGTTAAAACTTCTTCCAAATTTTATTAATAATTCAATAGAATCAATTTCTAATTTTATTGAACCTGAAAACGAATATAAAGTTTTAGAATTATTTGCAGGTGCTGGTGGCTTGGCTATTGGCATGGAAAAAGCAGGTTTGAAATGTGTTGCTTTGAACGAAATAGACAAATGGGCGTGTCAAACACTACGAATTAACCGCCCCAGTTGGAACGTTTTGGAAGGGGACATAAAAAACTTTGATTTCTCTGAATATCATAACAAAGTTGATGTTGTAACGGGTGGTTTTCCTTGTCAGGCTTTCAGTTATGCTGGTAAAAAACTGGGTTTGGCCGATGCCAGAGGAACACTTTTTTATGAGTTCGCAAGAGCTGTAAAAGAAGTTAATCCGCCAATTTGTATAGGAGAAAATGTGCGAGGTTTATTAAGCCATGAAAACGGAAAAACATTGCAGGGAATGATTTCAATTTTAGATGAAATAGGGTATCAAGTAGTCCCCGTGCAGGTTTTGAAGGCCATTAATTTTAAGGTTCCGCAAAAAAGAGAGCGTTTAATCGTAGTTGGAATCAGAAAAGATATTGCCGAATCGCTGGATTGCGTAAACTATGAGTATCCAAAACCCTATAAAAAAATATACAATTTGAGGGATGCCTTGAAAAAAGGTGAGTTATTTAGCACTGATGTCCCCCAATCGGTTGGTTCAAAATACCCAAAAAGTAAGATTGATGTTTTAGATTTAGTGCCACAAAAAGGTTATTGGCGTGATTTACCCTTGGATATTCAAAAAGAATTTATGGGTGGGAGTTTCTATCTTGGTGGAGGAAAAACTGGAATTGCTCGTAGAATTGGTTGGGACGAACCTTGTCTAACCCTTACTTGCAGCCCTGCACAAAAACAAACTGAAAGATGCCACCCCGAGGAAACTCGACCATTTACGGTTCGGGAATATGCAAGAATACAAACGTTTCCCGATGATTGGATTTTTGAAGGTTCTGTTGCTCAACAATATAAGCAAATTGGAAATGCAGTACCTGTAAATCTAGGTCGAGAGGTTGGCTATTCGATTGTTAAATTTCTAAACAAATATTATAGCCTGTCAAAACCCAAATAATAGCTATAGTTTTCAAACGTAATTTGGTCTAAAATACTTCGTTTTGTAGTTTTTGTTTGAGCTTTAATTTCGTCTAGTGCTGAATTGGATTCAGTTGATTTGTCTTGCTCAATTGAGCTTAAATAATCATTTATCGCAATTGGTAAAATTTTGTATAACTGAAAAAGTGCATCTTCTTGTCCTGAAAGTAAGGCGTAAAATTGGTCACCTGAAATTTTGTAAACTCGGCTATGGCTATATTCTTTTCCGTTTATTTCGCCTCTCCAAAGTTCGTTAAAACTATTTTTGGCTAAAATTTGTACCCAATAACACTTGGCTTTTTTGTAGTCGTCTGCATATCTAGCCAATTTTTGGAACAATGCTTCCGCCGAACTGCTATTCATTGTGTTATGTTTGTTCTTGATGTCTGCAAATAATGTATCATTGTTTGCTTTGATGTCAAAACCACTTAAATTACCGACCTCAAAGCCATCAATTCCGCCTAAAATTTGCTCGTGAAAAGTACCAATTGAGTTATTGATTGATTTATCAATTTGGCGTAATACCTCCGCTT
>JAYWHL010000596.1:0-2202 GCA_043777715.1 Cytophagaceae bacterium
AAAAAGGGCAGTTGAGTATTGTTGAAGAACTAAAAAGCCAGCAAAAACTTAATTCCCCAGCCATTATCTACAACGATATTAAAACATCAGGAAGCTATGGCTACGGATATGGGTATGGTTACGGGTATGGATATGGGTATGGGTACGGATATGGGTATTACGATGATGATAAAAAAGCATCGCTTTGGGCTAAAATGAAGAATATGTTTAGTAAGAAAAAGAAAGAATTGAAATAAAGAAATCAAAGTGCAAAAAATATTAATAACAGGTATAACTGGCTTTGTAGCAAGTTACTTCATGGCGTACTTAAATGAAATCCATGGAAATGTCAAGGTAATTGGTATTGGCCGAGAGAAAGACTTTAATGGCAATTCATTCAATAATATTGCCTTTGAATATGAGCAAGCCGACCTCAATAATAGGCTTAGAGTGCAAGATATTTTGGCAAACCATAGACCAGACTATGTGTTACATTTAGCCTCTGATAGTAGTGTTTCATATAGTTGGAAATACCCAATAGATGGTTTTCAGAACAATACAAATATCTTTTTGAATTTGATAGAGTCAATCAGGATTTTACAACTCAATTGCCGAATATTATCTGTTGGCTCGTCCGAAGAATATGGCATAGTTGATGCCTCTCAATTACCACTAAACGAAGAAGCCCCACTTAATCCAATTAGCCCGTATGCCGTGGCTAGGGTTTCTCAGGAGTTATTAAGCAAGGTATATGCCAACGGCTATGATTTAGATATAGTAATGACAAGGTCGTTTAATCATATTGGGGCAGGGCAAAAAGATAATTTCGTAATTAGCTCGTTTGCCAAGCAAGTAATTCAAAAAAAGGCTTCTGTTATTGGCGAAATTAAAACAGGAGACCTAAGCATTATTAGAGATTTTTTAGATGTAAGAGATGTGGTGAGGGCCTATTACATACTTTTGAAAGAAGGCAAAAAAGGAGAAATTTATAATATTTGTAGTGGGAAAGGCAATAAATTAGGTACACTCCTTGAAATTATGTGCCATAAACAAGGGATTGAATACACAAGCCAAACCAGTAGCCATAACCTTAGGCCAAGCGATAACCCAATGATAGTTGGCGACAATACCAAGATAACGAGCCAAACATCTTGGCAACCCATTTATCAATTACAAGAAAGCATAGTCGATATTTTAGATTATTGGCAGCAAAAAATACTACCATAATCCAGCGTATTATCAATATTTTACCTGTCAAAACCGACCGTTCAATAAGTTTTTCATTTATCTAGCATCAGTTACCGCTATATTTGTATCAATTATTTTTATCAATGCCAACACAAAATCCATCTATCAAAATTGCAATTATTGGCCTCGGCTATGTGGGGCTGCCCTTGGCCGTAGAATTTGGTAAAAAATTCTCGGTAATAGGCTTCGACATCAACCAAAGTAGAATTGACGAACTAAAAAACGGCCATGACCGCACCCTAGAAGTAGAAAAAAAAGTACTTCAAAGTGCCACCCAGCTTAGTTTTTCTACCAATGCCCAAGACCTTAGTACCTGCAACGTTTTTATTATTACCGTACCCACACCGATTGATAATTACAAAAAACCCGACCTTAGCCCCTTAATCTCGGCTAGTAAATTGGTAGGAAGCGTTCTTAAAAAAGACGATGTAGTTATCTATGAATCAACCGTTTATCCTGGTTGTACCGAAGAAGATTGTGTACCCGTACTTGAAAAAGTAAGTGGGCTGGTGTTTAACCAAGATTTTTTCTGCGGGTATTCGCCCGAACGCATCAACCCAGGCGATAAAGCCCATACCGTAGCAACTATCAAAAAAGTTACGTCTGGTTCCACGCCCGAAATAGGCCAATTTGTAAATTCTCTTTATCAAAGTATCGTAACTGCTGGCACGCATTTGGCACCAACCATCAAAGTTGCAGAAGCCGCCAAGGTAATAGAAAATGCCCAAAGAGACATTAACATTGCGTTCATAAATGAGCTTTCAAAGATATTTAACCTCTTGGGCATCGACACCAACGATGTACTAGAAGCCGCAGCCACCAAATGGAATTTTTTGAAATACCAGCCTGGTTTAGTGGGCGGTCATTGCATTGGCGTAGATCCTTATTATCTAGCCCAAAAGGCACAACAAGTGGGCTACCACCCCGAAATAATTTTGGCAGGTCGTCGCATCAACGACAGTATGGGGCTTTATG
>JAYWHL010000597.1:0-2200 GCA_043777715.1 Cytophagaceae bacterium
GCTTATTGTAAAACTCCAGGCTTTCCAATCGCCATTTATTTCGGCAATTTTTATGTCTAATTCATTAAAAATCAAGAAATTAGGTTTTAGGAAAGTGAATTTTTGTTTAATCATTCCCAACGGCACTCCTTGGCTATCACTTACCGTAATTTTTGACATCCAAAACGTCCAACCTCTGCTAATAACCGCCTGAATGTCGCCATTAATATCTAAAATATCAAGGCTAAAAGGCATCATGGCTTTGTTGATAAGAAGCCTCAAGAGTTTAAACCCCAATGATATTTTTTGTTTGATGTTGCCTATTTGTTGGCCTGTGCCGTCATAGATTTTATAGTCGTTTTCAAACTTAAAAAGATTCACTTTTTCGTCAATAAAGTACTCATTGCCTTCAAAAAATTTAGGAAATATTTGCATTGGGTTGGGGGAATTGGTTTAAGAATAAACAAAATTAGTGAGAAATAAGTACTTGGGAGTGCCACAATAAAATAAACTACAAACACTGCTTACGCAAAGGTGTTTACTAAGCCACCAAACACGGGGAAAAAACCTTAAACCATTTCAGCGTTTAGTTTTTCTACACTTTCGCAATAGGGCTTTAGGGCAATACTAAAGCAAATGATGGAGCTGATACTGGCCAAAATGGCAACAATCATCAACGAAAAACCCACCATTTTTTCGTCTTTAAAAATATACTGCGTGATTGCCCCCGTAAATACTGGCCCAAGGCCAAGCCCTACCATATTGAGAATGAGCAAATAAATGGCCGACCCCAGCGACCGCATACGAGCAGGCATGAGTTTTTGGATAGCTGCAACCGTAGCCCCGAATGGAAAAGCCCCAAAGAAATTCATTGGGATAATTATCCAAAAGGTGGCCTCGCCTGTTTTGAACCAAGGGAAAAAACAGCCCAAAAACAGCAAAGCAATGGCCGAGATGCGAGCCGTGCGGAGGTCGGCGTCGAGATGGCCTTTTTTGGTAAGATAATCGGCATATCGCCCACCCAAAATTATGCCCAACGTACTGAAAATGGCAATAGAAAAACCAAACCAAATCCCTACTTTTTGTGGCGACCAGTCGTGGACTCGTTGCAAAATAGTTGGCACCCAGTTGATAGAACTATAGGTAATCATGGCGATAAGCCCCGTGCCAAGGCTATGCAACACAAAAGCCACTCGATGGAGTTTTATATAGGCCATTACTTCGCTAAATGTTGCTTTGTTTTGGCCGTCAATCAAACCCGTGCGGGCGGGTTCTTTGACGGTAAGCATCAATAGAGCAATGAGTAGGCCAGGGATTCCTATCAAGAAAAAGATAATTTGCCAAGGGTATATTTGCCCAACAATGGGGATATTTATCATGCCTGGTTCTTTGGAAAGTTCGGCCAAAACGCCTCCAATCAGTACTGCTATGCCCGAACCTATGTAAATACCCATCGAATAAACGCTTAGGGCAGTGGCTAGTTTTTTCTTGGGAAAATAATCCGTAATCATGGAATAAGCCGAGGGACTAAGGGCGGCCTCGCCAATGCCAACGCCCATTCTTGACAGGAAAAACTGCCCAAAGTTAGAGGCCATACCCCCAAGGGCAGTCATAAGGCTCCAAATGGCTATGCCCCACATAATAATATTTCGCCTGTTTTTGGTATCGGCCATTAGCCCCGCAGGAATCCCCAAGGTTGTATAAAAAATGGCAAAACTAAAACCCATTAGCATACCCATTTGAGTATCAGACAGGTGCAGGTCTCGTTTCATGGGTTTTGCCAAAAGGCTAAGTACTTGCCTATCTATAAACGATGATATGTAGGCTATCATCAAAATAAAAACTACGTACCAAGCATATCGTAGGTTTTTGGAAGTGGGGCTGTTCATAACAATAGTAAAAAATGGTAGAGGATTCGAGAAGTAATTTACTGTTTTTTCTTGAAATATTGATGTTTTCAAGAAAAATCGATTCGCCCTTAAATACTAGACAATTTTACAAAATGTGGCATAACACAGAAATTTGTCTAGGAATATTGCTTTTGAAGAGGGGTTTGGTGAGCCAGTAATTATGGAAAAAGAGCGTTTCTGTTCAAAACCAAATCAAAGCTTTTATTAAATTGACAAAATGGGCGGTGGCTTGGGTGCGAAGGTATGGGTAGGAAAACAAAAACGGTCAAGATTGTGAATCTTGACCGTTTTTATGCTACTGCATAATTACT
>JAYWHL010000598.1:0-6080 GCA_043777715.1 Cytophagaceae bacterium
TGCTTTGGGTCGAGATAAAAAGCCCTAACCCAAACGGGCGAACCTTGAATATCAATCTGAAAAGTAACGCCTGTATCTTCTATAAAACCATAGAATTGCTCTCTAAAAAGCACGTCCATTTCATTTTTTGTGGCACGGGTTTGGTCATAATATCCATGTTTCCACAACATTCCAATTCCGATTACATTTTGCTTTAATTCGTAGGCACTTCTTATATGAGAGCCAGCCAAAAAACCCAAGCCTCCCGAATACGTTTTGAGGGATTGGTCAATGGCAAATTCCATTGAAAAATAAGCAACTGATTTTTGAAAAGCGGCGGCGGGCGTATAGGGGTGTTTAAATTTTTGAGGCAAAGAGGTCATGTTTTTGTTAAATTTTATCATAGATTAAGATAACAAAAATACGATAATTTACACGAAAACTTTACAACGATGAGTTATGAACAAAGAATGATGAGTGTAATTTACTGAATATCAGATGGTTAAAATCATCTCATACGAAGCATTTTCCAATAAGAGAGGGCTTTTTAAGAGAATTAAAAACGATATTAATCAATTTTTCATCAAGGGGTATAGCCATTTAATGGCACTAAAACTATGAAGGATTCTTGCTTGATAAATTTTTTTGTTGATAATCTTTGCCTTTTATGAAAGCAGTAACTAACCCAGTAATTCCACCGACACCTATAATGCTTCCAGCCCACTCATGCCCCTGTAAAATAACATAGGTAGCACAACCAATAGCAGACAACCCTATTACAAGTGCAAATATCTGCCCAATGTTGCTTTGAAACATTTGACCACTTACAACTTTTTTTCTAGTTCCATTCTATGGTCTGACTGTTTTTCAAAAACAATCATTATTCTCTCTGCCCCATTGGGAATTATTCTGTTGTATTCTTCTAAAGTGTGAGAATCTGGGAGTGGCCCACTATGTGTTCTTTGCAAAGAGACACTCATAACGGTTCTAAGAAGTGCTTGTTTGTTTTTTACACCATCGAGAACTCTTGGGTCTGTCTTTAACAGTTCTTTTTCGATTACCGACAAATCATTTGGAAGAGTTTTTTTATCCTGTTCTGTATTCTTCATCTGAATTGGTTATTGGGCTATCAAATATTCATCAACATTAATAAGGCTATCCATAGATGCCTTTAAGTCATTACCAACGATATTAAAATCTATTTTAATAGCTAACATATCCGCCATATCAGGAGTTGACGAACCATTGAAATCATAAAAATTACCTCCTAAGTTCATCACAGTACCAGCACCAGTTAAAAAACTTGGAGTAGTAAAAAGAAAGTCTGTAACACTATTTGAATTAGTAAACATCGTTATAGGGGTTGATTATTTAATATGAAAATTGGGAAATACATAATGAATTTATCAGAGATTATATTGTTTGAACATATTTCATTATATGAATTTTACCATGCAAAAGTACAAATTAAATACCTTCATTGTACTACCATTTATCATATTTCACTTAACACTCAAACAGTTAGGAACGAATAAGATGGTCTGCCCCACCAAAAATCAAACATCAGTTTTCTCTATCAATCAACCAAGTGGCAAAATCGTGAAGGATAGCTTTGCTTTCGGTAGGGGCATTTAGGTTTTGGATATGGGCAAAGGCTTTGTCGAAATAGTCGTTCATTAGGTTTTCGGCTTGGGCTTTGATGTTTAGTTGGTTGTAAATATCAGTAACCGCTTTTACTTTTTCTTGAGCATCAAAGTTACTGACGTTCAGCCATTTATCCAGTTCGATTTTGGTGTTTCCTTGTGCTTGTTGGCGGGCATAAATCAACAAAAGGGTTTTTTTGTTAGCAATAATATCGCCGCCCACTTGTTTTCCAAACTTGTCGGCATTGCCATATACGTCAAGAATATCGTCTTTTATTTGAAACCCAAGGCCAATACAATTACCAATTTCGTTGAGGGCTCCGCAGGTATTAACATCAGCCCCGCCAATAATTCCTCCAAGTTCTAAGGCAAAACCAAGCAAAACTGCCGTTTTTAGCTTTATCATATTCAGATATTCTGATGCCGACACATGGCCCAGTTGCTCAAAGTCCATATCAAACTGCTGGCCTTCGCATACTTGGGCTGCGGTTTTGTTAAACCTTTGTATTACTTGTCTTAGATGCTGGTTTTCTACTTCTAGCATCAACTCATAAGCACAAACGAGCATTACATCACCTGACAGAATGGCGATATTATCGTTCCACTTGGCATGAACAGTAGCCTTGCCTCGGCGTAGGGGGGCTTTGTCCATAATATCGTCGTGCATGAGTGTAAAATTATGAAACACTTCCACGCCAATGGCTGGTTTTAGGGCTTTTTGCCAGTTGGTATCAAACATAGAACTCGCCAAAACCGTAAGCAAAGGCCGTATTCGTTTTCCTCCCAAGGCCATCAGATAGTCGATGGGGTCATAAAGTTGGGCGGGTTCTTGGCCATATTTCAGATTTTCAATTTCTTGATTAATGGCTTTCAAAAAAACAGAGATATTCATAAAAAAGATTTTTTGGCAAAATGATGATATTGAAGCTGGTTAAACTTATTCCTTTTGCCCCAAAGGAGTTGTTTTCAGCCCATACTTTAGATTTTTTGTCGTCCGTAGCGATGCTATGCACTCGAAAAAATCTTCGTATGGACAAAAAACAACCTCATTTTGACCTAAAACCAAAAGTTTAAACAGCTTCATTACAAAATTAGGCAAAATGGCTTTGAATAATACCTCTATTTTTGATTTATTTAGGGAATAAAATCATTGACCTAACGTTTTCAATATTCTTAGGGCGTTTTGATTTTTGGGGTCAAGCAAAAGCACTTTTTGATAACAAGCAATGGCCAAAGTTTTATTGCCCGCTTTAAGATGTGCCTCGCCGAGCGAATCGTGGACATTGCCTACATTTGGATAAAGAAGAGCGTTGAGATTAAAAACAAAAAGGGCGTCATCAGTTCTATTTTGTTTGAGCAACACATATCCCAAAGCGTTGAGTTCGGACGACCCCGTGCTACGATTTTTGTATTCGTCGGCCCACTCGGCCATATTTACTGAACTAGGTACAATTTGTTTCGTTTCAATTCCTTGAAAAACAGCATTGCCAAAAGTGTAATTTGGCTTATATTTTTCGTGGTTTAGGATATGATTTATATCACTCTCTAGCGACACCACGGGGCTTTCTATGATGCGGGCAATCTCTTTGCCATCTTTAAAAAACACAAACGTAGGCACTCTAAATATCCCCAAACCCTGTTCTTGATGTTGGGGGCTTTGTTTGTATAATTCGCCATTAGATTCGCCCGTACCAATTAGTTCTATTTGACTTGGTTTTACATTTTGGCTATCCAGTATCTTCAAAAACTGGGGGACTTCTCGTTTGCTATCGCCACACCATGTACCCAAAAATACTTTGACAGTAATGTCTTTGAGTGGCGTTTGTAGGTTTTTGAAATACGATTTCCGCACCTGATATTGCTCATAACCTTGCCGATACCAAGTGCTGAAAGGTTCTTGAAATAGGGCCTGTCTGTCAAACTGCCCCAATAGATGTTGGTCTTGTCCAAATGTGGTTGTAGCGAACAAAAGGGCTACTGTGCATAAAAAAGTAAATTTTGTCATAAAAAAGAGTTTAGTTGATGGTTACAAAAGTCTGATTTTCTGACGAATGCTACTGTTAATGAAGTCTTAAACCTTGTTAAGATAAAGTTAAAAATGGGTACCAAGGCCGATAAGTAGCTATTGGCCACTGAAAAAGAATGAATTACCGCTAAGTCGCTAGGACGGGAAAAAAGATAGTGTCTTTGCGTCTTTGCGGTTAAAAAAAATAGCCTAATCTAATTATGATGAACCACTTAGCTGTCAAAACAATAAGTAAATTATGCTCAATTTATGAACTTGAAATAGAACTCACTAAATTGAGTCGCTAAAATATATTTCTAGCAACTTTTTGAAAAAAAGATTTTAAATACCAACACCCAACAACTAGCCAATTAATTAATACCAAAAACGAAAATTATGATAGATAGCAACACCTTAAACTTGATGATGCACAGCGACGACCTCATCAAGATATTTACCAGTTTGATAGTGGGTGGCTTGATTGGCCTTGAAAGAGAATACCGTACCAAATCGGCAGGTTTACGAACTTTTACGCTTATTTGCTTGGGTTCTACCATTTTTACGATTATTTCAGAAAAAGTAGGGCATTTTTCATCTCCCGACCGCATCGCTGCCAATATTGTAACGGGTATTGGATTTTTGGGGGCGGGGGTTATTTTCAAAACCGACGACCGTGTTTCGGGTCTAACCACGGCTACAATTATTTGGGTTACGGCGGCCTTGGGAATGTCTATTGGCGATGGCCATATTATCCTATCGTTTTTGGGCGTTTTTACAATTCTTACCGTGCTGATTACCTTTATTTATCTTGAAAAATGGATGAACAAACGTAGAGAAAACAAACATTACGTGTTGGTGTATAGCCGCAATGCCGATGACGATTGTTTACACGAAAAACTCGCCAAAGCCCATCAACTAAGGCTGAATAGGGGCAAAATAACTATTAATTCGCAAACGATATGCCATAGTTTTAATTTAAGAGGGAAGACCACCAACCAGCAAAAATTTATAAAAGCCCTCATGGCATTGCCCGACATTGAGCGATTTGAAGCAACTTGAAAAGACATAAGTGGCTGCTGAGCTGGCTTTTAGCTATTGGCTGTTGGCTTGAAATACAAGAGATCCCTTTTCCGTGTTTGGTGGCTCACCAAACACCTTTGCGAAAGCAATATTCTTAAACAAATCTCTGTATTTTGCTATATTTTATAAAATTGTTCAGCACTCAACCCTAATCAATTTTTAACTAGCCCTCTTTTCCTCAAATCACCAAATTAGAGGCTATTCACATTGAAACTTAGCGAACATATTGTATTGTAGGGAATGATAAATTGTTAATTAGTAAGCACCTAGCTTTGAGGTAAATAAAACACTCCTTGAACTAAAATAGTTGGAACAATGGACATAGAAAAGATTCAACATATCGTAAAATACATCGAAGAAAACTATGCCCGTACTATTTTGATTGAAGAGTTAGAAGACATAGGCTGTTATTCGTATCGAAATCTGCATAGGGTGTTTCAAAACCTATTCAAAGAAACGTTGGGGGCTTTTCAGAAGCGATTGAAACTTGAAAATGGATACAAAAAACTGATTTACACCAAAGATACTGTTACTGATATTGCCTATCATGTTGGGTTTGAAAGCCTACAAGCCTTTACAAAATCGTTCAAAAAACAATTTGGAATTGCCCCTTCTGATGCCCGAATTAATAGACATCATATTTTTGATGAGTATTTGCGTCAATCTACCCAAAACACTACAATCTCTTATGATATTGTTTACTTAAATCCAGTAAAAATTTTTTATCAAAGTATTAAAACGAGTAATTATGACAATGGCGAAATTGATAAACTTTGGGAGAAAATAGACCTACATTATGGCAAACAACAAGACCTGAACTATTATGGGATTATTGTAGATCAGCCCCTGATAACCGTTGAAGACCATTGCCGATACGAAGCCTGTCTCAATCAAAACCCAAACGACAAAGCCTTTGATACAAAAGAAATTTTTGGTGGAAAATACGCCAAATATATCCACAAAGGCAATTATGATGACATAGAAAACACCTACCGATTGATTTATAAAGATTGGCTTTTTTGTTCAAAACTAGAGTTTGATACTTCGCCAATTATTGAACATTACGTGATTCATAATTTTAGTATAGAAAATGATGATAGCCTTTTAACAGAAATTCTTATTCCCTTAAAGAAAAAATAAGTTGTCAATTTTGGACAACACCGTCCACGAGATTGACGGTAATTTTGTAAAAAAATTATCACATTTTAATCTCCAAAAACAATGAAAACCATGTTAATTCCAGCAATCGCTTTGTTTACGTTATTAGTATCTTGCCAAAAAGAAGAAATTGGCACACAAGCAAGTTCTCAAACAGAAGAACCGAACCTAAGGTTGTCGGCCTTGGATATTTTATATACCATGCCCAACGAATC
>JAYWHL010000599.1:0-2200 GCA_043777715.1 Cytophagaceae bacterium
GACTGTATGTGTTTTCCTAATTTATTGGTATTGCTCAAAAGACATAAACACCTCACATTAAAGTACTTAGATTTAGATTTTAAGCCACAAAGAATGGCTTTGAGCGATAGTATGGCAGAGCTGATTCAACATGAATACGACCATTTAGAAGGAATTTTATCGACCCAACGTGCCATAGATTCCACCTCGTTTAGGTGGCGAATTTGATGTTTTTGGGCTATAAATCTAGTTTGGTTGTCTAAGTATTTGAACAAAACGTTACTGTGTTTGGTGGCTTACCAAACACCTATGCAAAAGCAATTTGTGGAAATGTCCAGCACTCAGGCTTACGGCTACCTATACAAAATTGTTTTTGATTGCATAGACCACCAAGCCAGCGGTATTTTTAACACCAACTTTATCCATAATACGTGTGCGGTGGCCATCAACGGTGCGGGGACTTAGGAATATTTTTTCGCCGATTTCTGTATTTGTAAAACCCTCGCAGATATATCTTAAAATTTCAAGTTCTCGCTCCGTAAGTTTAGTATTTTTATGAATATGACCGAAACTAGACACCGACTTTATGCCATTTTTATTGAGCATTCTGCGGTGCATTACTTTGTTCAAAAATGCCCCGTAATAAAACTCTTCTTTTACAACGGTGTAGATTGCCGTTTCAACTTCTTCGGGGTCGGAGTCTTTTAGTAAATAGCCATTTGCTCCAATTTCCATTAAATGGCTCACAAAATGGTCTTCATCGTGCATAGATAAGGCTATTATTTTTATTTCAGGATAGTCTGCCTTCATCATTTCTGTGGCCTTCATTCCGTCCATAACGGGCATTTGCAAATCCATCAAAACAACTTCGGGGTAATTTTCGATAGGTAATAAAGCAAGCATATCAAGTAATTCTTGCCCGTTTGAGGCTTGAATAACAAACTCAAAATCAGGTACTTGTTGCAAAATATTAACGATTCCTTTTCTAAAAAGAGCATGGTCGTCGGCAATGGCCAATTTGATTTTCATTGAATGTAAAGGTATTTTGAGGTTATCAAAAATAAAAGTACAAAAATTAAATTTAGCTCACTAATACTAGGGCTAATATCCTTGGATTAAGAAATTTATGAATTTAAATCTAATCATTCAATTTCAAAACTTTGTTTCAAAAAATTCCCGAATTGGTCGCTTATCAGCAATTGATGTTGGCCTAAACTGGGTAGCAGTGGCATTTTATGGCTTTTCAAACTTTGCCCGACATACTGGCTATCCAAATACCAGCTAAGTTTGGCATTAGGGTTGCTGTGGCTTACCTCAAAAATTACGGCCTGTTGTTTGCCCAAAAAATCTTTTGTCAGAACAATTTTGTTCAAATTTCGTGGATATTTCATCGCCATAAACTGTGTTTGGTCTTGCCCACAGCCGTTTTGCATGGCTGGTAAGTCGATAAACCAAGGATGTTTGGCCTTAAAATAGTAGGCTTGGATAGGCGGCAACACAAAAACCTTTTGAGTTTGCATCAAGGCCACATCGTAACAATCCGAACTTACCCTAAACTGTTTGGTCTGGTCCAAATGAATACTTTGATGATAGGGACACAAGGGCGAGTTTTCTGATAAATTGGTAGCCAAAGTAACGCTGGCTTCTTCGCAATTTGGCCCTAATTTATAGCCACTCTTCGCACAAGTAATGATAGAATTCCATGATTTTTGAGGCATCTCAAACCACGTGTTTGTTCCCAACATACTAAAAACATCAAACAAAATGGGGGCTGCGGCCTTCACTCCTATTATCCCAGGGCGGCCTTCGCCTGTTGCATTACCCACCCAAATTGCCACCACATAATTGGGGTTTAGTCCCACCGCCCAAGCATCTTTAAAGCCGTGGCTTGTACCTGTTTTCCAAGCAATATTTGGTTGATTGTATAATTGCCAACCCATTTCGCTTTCTGGTCTAACTACTTTTCTGAGCGATTCAAAAGTCGAAAAAATAGCGTTTGCAGTTAAATCAAAAGGTTTGCTATTGGTTTTATCTGATTTTGTTAGCTTCATCGTTTGGTCAAAATCTTCGTTTGGGTATAACAACTTATAGGCCATATTTCGATAGGCTTGTGCCAAATCCCAAAGTTTGATTTCGGCTCCACCCACTATCAACGACAAACCATAATGTGAGGCTTTTTGATTGATGGTCGTAAAATCTAGGGTATTCAAATCATGATGGA
>JAYWHL010000600.1:0-2199 GCA_043777715.1 Cytophagaceae bacterium
ATTCCCTCAATGGCCTTGCGTACAATCTCGGCTTTATGCTCGCCCCAAGCTATCAACACCACCCTTTTAGCTTCCATAATAGGCTTTACACCCATCGTAATGGCCTTGCGAGGCACTTTGGCCAAGCCACCAAAATCTAAGGTAGCATCTATCCTAGTAGTAAGGTCGAGGGTCATGAGTCGAGTATGGGAATTAACGTGCGAGCCTGGTTCGTTAAAACCGATATGGCCATTTCGGCCTATGCCCAATAACTGAAAATCTAAGCCTCCCAAATCATTAATTTTTTGTTCATAAACTTGGCATGCCTCTCTAATTTGCTCTACTTGGAGGGTTCCATCTGGGATATTTATGTTTTCGGCTGGAATATCAATATGGTCAAAAAGCTGTTCTTTCATAAACCTTACATAGCTTTGCAAGGAATCGGGCTGCATCGGATAATATTCGTCAAGATTGAAAGTAACCACATTTTTGAAACTCAATCCTTCTTTTTTGTGCATATTTATCAACTCTGAATACACTTTTTTGGGCGACGACCCCGTGGCCAAACCCAATACGGCAGGCTTGCCTTCTGCATTTTTGCTGCGGATAAGTGTTGCAATTTCTCTGGCAACGGCCATAGACGCTTCGTTGGCATCTTTGTAAATATCAGTCGGGATTCGTTCGTAAGAAATGGCTAATTCCATAAGTTTAAAAATGATTTTGTTTGGAAAGAATTAATTTTAACGTGCTTCTAAGGTGTTTTCGTCTGTATTTTGGTCAGTAGCCAAAAGCCAACTACTGATTAGCCTGAGTACTGGGCAATTTCGTAATTTACCTCATCCCAAACCCTTCTCCAGTAGAGAAGGGCTTTTAAAAGGTATTGAAAACCAAAAATGTCCAGCAGTCAGCCGATTAATAATAAATGACTGCCAAATTTAGAAATTTTTTTGTGAGAGATTCATCTTTCCTCATGGTTTTCCTACTTTTGTGCATGCAAATTCATCAAGAATATAAAGAAAAGGTATTAAATCTAAAACCAGAGGGGTTTAACGAACTCGCTTTGGCCATATTCCAGTACCAATCAACACAAAATATTTTGTACCGCCAGTACCTCCACTACCTAAAAATTGAGCCAAGCCAAGTTACAAAAATTGAGCAAATTCCGTTTTTACCCATCGAGTTTTTCAAATCTCATCAAATACTCACAGGCCAAGCCAAAGCCAAAGTTATTTTTGAGAGTAGTGGAACAACAGGCCAAAAAACGAGCCAACATTTTGTGGCCGACCCAGATTTTTATTTGGAAATAGCAAGTCAGATTTTTGAATCGTTTTATGGTAAAATCAATCAATTCAATTTCTTTGCTTTATTGCCTTCGTATCTCGAACGAAACAACTCTTCCTTGGTTTTTATGATAGATTATTTTATCAAAAAAAGCGAAAGCACGAAGAGTGGCTTTTTTTTGAACAATACTGACGAACTTTTAGAAAAGCTAAAGTTTGGTGCCGAAAACAAAAAAAACTTGTTAATTGGTGTAACTTTCGCACTTTTAGATTTAGCAGAATCGGGGAAAGATTTAAGGAATATTCTTGAAAACAAGCAACTAACCGTGATGGAAACGGGCGGCATGAAAGGCCGAAGAAAGGAATTGGTGAGAGAAGAAGCCCACCAAATAATGACCCAAGCCTTTGGCACTAAGGCCATTCACTCAGAATATGGCATGACCGAACTCCTCTCGCAAGGCTATTCGTTTGGCGAGGGAATCTTTGACTCGCCCCCAAGCATGAAAATATTACTAAGAGACGCCACCGACCCCTTTGAGGTTGCTAGTTTCGAGAACCAAAACCTTCAGAAACGCAGTGGCGGCATCAACATCATAGACCTTGCCAATATTGACTCTTGTTGTTTTATCGAAACCAAAGATTTGGGCAGTTACCACGCCAACCAAACATTTTCGGTAATTGGCCGTTTTGATAACGCCGATGTAAGGGGTTGTAATTTGATGGTTGCGGAATAAACTGGAGGTTAAAAAATGAAAAGGCCGAGGGCAAAAGTATTGCTGTACGGTGTTTTGATTTTACGACTGATATTTTTCCAACAATTCTTCAATATGTTTGATTTGAGTACTTGCTTGTAGTTCTTTGGCCAAGTTTAGGGCTTTTTTTAACAAACTTATGGCCTCTGGTTTTCTATCCCAATGTTCAGCTAAAATCACTGCTTGAT
>JAYWHL010000601.1:0-2194 GCA_043777715.1 Cytophagaceae bacterium
GACCAATTCAAGAAAGCGAATATAAAAACGATAGATTTTGAATGAACTAGTGTTTTTCGATAAGTAGCAATTGGTAGTCAGCTATTGGCTTGAAATACAAGTTTTCAAGTGCTGTTTACCTGAGTGATGGACAATTTTCACAAAATATAGCATAACACAGAGATTTATCTAAGAATATTGCTTTCGCAAAGGTGGTTGGTGAGCCACCAACCACGGGAAAGGCAAGTACATACGTTTGAGCTAAATTAACAAAAAACCTCTAAAATCATACCCCAAAAAATGGAAGAAAAAATACATTACCGAGCTTGTAATCTTTGTGAAGCCATTTGTGGGCTAGAAATTAAAGTTAAAGGAACAGAAATTATTAGTATAAATGGAGATAAAAAAGACCCTTTGAGTAGAGGTCATATTTGCCCAAAAGCCCTTGGATTAAAAGATATTTATGAAGACCCCAATCGTTTAAAAATGCCTATTAAACGTACTGGAGATACTTGGACGGAGATTTCGTGGGAGCAAGCCTTTACAGAAGTTACAGAAAATATCAAGCGAATACAATCTCAATTTGGCAAAAATGCAGTCGGCATTTATACTGGAAATCCAGCCGTACATAACTCAGGAACGTTGCTTTCGTTGCCTGCTTTTGGTAAAGCATTAGGTACAAAAAATCGCTTTTCCGCCACTTCGTCCGACCAACTTCCGCATCATTTTGTAGGAGCATTGCTTTATGGCCATCCCTTACTTTTGCCTGTTCCAGACATTGACCACACCGATTTTATGATAATAATGGGGGCAAATCCGATGGCCTCGAATGGGAGCATAATGACCGCCCCAGATTTTGCGAATCGGTTAAAAGCCATTGAAAAAAGAGGTGGAAAAGTTACCGTCATCGACCCCCGATTTACAGAAACCTCCGCCAAAGCAAGCGAACATATTTTTATAAAACCAGCCACAGACGTTTTTCTATTATTGGCCATTGCCCAACAAATATTTGAAAGAAAGCAAGTGAAATTAGGGCATTTGAGCCAAACAATAGAGGGAATTGAGGAAATTGAAGCATTGATAAAAGAATATTCGCCCGAAAAAGTAGAGACGATTACAGGAATTAATGCTCAAAAAATCAATGACTTAGTTACAGAATTTTTAAGTTATGACAAAGCCGTAATTTATGGCCGAATGGGGCTTTCGACCCAAGAATTTGGAGGGCTTTGCCAGTGGCTTTTGAATGTAATTAATATTATTTCAGAAAATTTTGATACCCAAGGCGGTTATATGTTTCCAAGTCCAGCCATCAATTTATTGGCTAATAAAAAAGCTGGCGAACAATATTTTGGCCGTTGGGCAAGCCGAGTACGGGGATTGAAAGAATTTGATTTCGAGTTGCCCAATATGGTAATGGCCGAGGAGATTTTGACCCAAGGCCAAGACCAAATAAAAGCTATGATTACAGTTTGTGGAAACCCTGTGTTATCTACAAGCAACGGAGTGCAGTTGGACGAAGCCCTTGAAAGTCTGGAGTTTATGGTTGCGGTGGATATTTATCTGAACGAAACTACCCGCCATGCACACATTATCTTACCCCCTGCAACTGGCCTTGAGGTTGCTCATTACGACATCGTTTTTCATCATTTAGCCATTCATAATTCGGCAAAATATTCAGAACCGCTTTTTGATAAAACAGAAGGTGCAAGGTATGATTGGCAAATATTTGAAGAACTACGATTGAGGTTAAGCAATGACGAATATATTGCCGAAAACCATCAATTAAAAAATCCGCTTGACAGACTTAAAATGTCGCTTCAATATGGGGAAACAGGTATTGATATTGAACAATTAATAGCCAATCCCCACGGAATAGATTTAGGGCCATTGAAGCCTATTTTTCCTGAAAAATTATTAACAAAAAACCTAAAAATAAACCTTGCCCAATCCTTATTGATGAATGATTTGGAAAGAGCTAAAGCTAAATTAGATCAATTTATAGCTACAAAAAACACTCTTTTATTAATAGGCCGAAGACATTTAAGGTCTAATAATTCGTGGATGCACAATGCCGAAAGATTAATAAAAGGCAAGGATAGATGTACCATGATGATTAATCCGAAGAGTGCTAAGGCGTTGGGAATAACTGAAAACCAACAAGTTAAGGTAAAATCAAGAGTGGGCGAAATTGAAATAATGACCGAAATAACAGAGC
>JAYWHL010000602.1:0-2193 GCA_043777715.1 Cytophagaceae bacterium
AGAGCTCAAATTTATGAAGCCATTGCCCTAGACCAAACGGGAATGTTTAATAAATTAGACTCTATGGCTGGTGTTAAGGCTTATGATTCTTATAAAAAAACAATTGAGTTTGATACCAAAGACGGTAAAGAGGGTAAAACTGCCAAAGAAGCAAGAGACGGTTTGGCAAATCAGAAATTATACGCTGGCCTGATGACCCAAGGTGCGGCTAAATATCAAACCAAAAATTTTAAAGATGCTTTTCAGTTAATGAGCTTGGCTGGCGAAGTAAACCCTAAAGATACCGTTGCGGCACTTTACACAGGGATAGTTGCCCAGTTGTTAAAAGACGAAACAAGTATGTTCAAGTATTTTGAAAAATTTATAGCCTTGGGTGGTAAAGACCCCGCTATTTATTATTCGATGGCAACGACTTATCGTGCCAAAAACGAAAACGATAAAGCCTTGGCCATGCTAGAAAAAGGAATAGGCGTTAATCCTGAAAATAAAGATTTGAGGAATGAGAAAATCAATATCTTACTGGCAACGGGCAAAGTAAATGACGCCATCAATCAATTAAAGGCACTTACAGAAAAAGACCCTTCAAATGTTCAAAATACTTTGAACCTAGCCATTTTGTATAATAATGCTTCGGATTCTTATGATGACGAAATCAAGAAACTGAAAGTTGCAGCATCGGCTGGAGATATGACTGATGCTAACAACAAAATAAATATCCAAAAAGAAAAGGTAGGGGCTTTTGAAGAAGAAATGAAGCGTTTGTCTGATAAAATCAAAAAAGACCCGAAAACAGCGGCATCGTCTAAAAAACAATTGGCAGATGTTACAGCCATGAGAGACGAGAATCGTACTAAATTAGAAAGCATGAATGCTGATTTGGCCAAGGCTACGGCCAATGCTGGTGCAAATGCGGAAGCGGCTAAGAAATTGGAGGAGGTATATAAAAAACAAGCCGAGCAAAGAAATCTTGCCATTGAGTACTATCAGAAAGCACTTAAACTAGACCCTAGTAATTATGATGCCACTTTTAATATGGGTGTGTTTCAGTTTAATGATGCCTTAAAGGCAAAAGGAAAAGTAGATGAGCTAGAAATGAAAGCCTATCAAAAAGATGGTAAAGCCTTGGAGCAGGTTGCAATTTTGAAATTTAAGAGTGCAATGGATTATTTTGAAAAAGCATGGGAAATCAAAAAAGAGCCAGATTTGAGAGAAAACCTTAGAAACCTTTATAATCTGTTGAAACAACTAGAAAAAACAGAGATTTATGATGCCAAAACGGCAGCTTTGGATAAATAATTTCTGAGATATTTCTTAAAATTTAAAAGCCTTTCTGAATCATTCAGAAAGGCTTTTTTTGATATAGGAGGAGGTTATTCAAATTGTTACTTAACATAATATAAATTATATAACAAAAATATAATAACTTAGGATACTTACAAGAAGATACTTGGTAGAGGGTGTATTCTTGAATTATTGTTTACTAACACTAATTCAGCAAGTTGAAGTCTATGGAAACGATTTATAGATTTTTCCACGTGGTTTTATGGTCAAAACATTACAGACTCGAACCTTATCGTCAACTCCAACACATAAACCTATCCTATAATCACCAACTCTGTAACGATAATAGTTTTCGTAGCCCGTCAATCTAGTTACACCCGTTAAACCATCTAAAGATTCAGAGACATTTACCAACTCAAAAAAATCTAAGACTTTCACTTTCACATAGCTTGGAACACGCTCAAACTCTTTAATAAAAATCCGATGAAAAGCTAAAATCATGCGATTGCCTTTTTGAAATCATCAAAACTTATCATCTCGTTCGGCTCGTTTTCACGTTCTTTCATTACCTGAGCCAAGTATATATCATTAATTCGTTCGTTTTCGATGATTTTTAAAATCTTTTCCATTTCGTCTTCCGACCAGTTACCCTTTCTTTTTTTAGCCACAAAGTTAGGTTGCAAGATATTTATCTGTTCGGCCAAAAACGTACCTTTAAAGCCTGATTTATCTATCAATAAACTTAGATTAGAACGTAACATTTGAAATTCTTTTATTATTTCTATCATTGTGATTATATTTTAGATTAAATTGTATATCATAATATACAAATATACATATAATATTTGTGTGCTTAACCACAAGAATCACATAATTAATATGGTTCTACTACGTATTATTTATGCAGAGACT
>JAYWHL010000603.1:0-2185 GCA_043777715.1 Cytophagaceae bacterium
GCCTGCGACCTTGTAACCAAGCATCAATTTGGCAAAAACCTAGCCCAGTACGAAAAATCGTATGGCCGCCGCCAACACGACCATCTTATCTGTACTGACTGCCACTATGTTACCGAATTTTGCGACCCAAGAATCCAAACCATTCAAACCATGGTAGGCGAAATGATGGAGTCTAAAATTATGCACCATTCGCTTATTTTTTATGGGGCTTGCACCAAAACCCAATGCGAACATCGAGCAAAATAGCTATCAACCCTCAACCAAATCACCCCTTTACCAAATCCCTCTTAACCAAATCCCCCTTTAACCCTTAACCAAATCCCTCTTAACCAAATCAACCCTTTTAACTATATTTAATGAAACACTGTTACTTAATCTTATTCATCTTTTGTTTTACAACCGCTCTTGCCCAAAAAAAACAGTCAGAATACCTGCCTTCTGGCCACTTGTTTGAACCCATCATGCTAGACCCCTTAGAGGCACAAGGCTATGCAAGTTTTGGTAGGGCTTTGAACAGTAATGTATTCGACCAAGGGCTTTATGTTCCATTTGCTCTTGGGTTTATAAAACCCATTGTGCGTTGGCAAACAAAAAAAAACCAGCAGCGTGAGTTTGTCCTTGATGCTGCTGATTATACTCAGTTTGAGATTTATAAAGATAAATCTGCTAATAAAAGTCGCCGACATATCATCAATTCTGACTATAAAATTAGTATCGGTTTCAATACCAAAATAAACGAAGAACGTTCTTACAGAATCAGAATTTTTCATATTTCTTCGCATCTTGGCGACGACTATCTCCTCAAAAACGGTTATAGTAGTTTCTACGAAAACAGGGTAAATTATGAACAGGTAGATTATACGTATTCTATTCAAAAACAAGCCCTTCGTTATTATTTTGGAGCAGGATATGGCTTCAGGCCTCGTTTTAAGTCAGGATATGGCCGAAAACGCATAGCCCTACAAGCAGGGATATTTTGGGAAAAGCCCATGAAAGGCAAAGAGAATGTGCGGTGGGTTGCTGGGGCAGACCTCAGAATGTTGGAACAAACCGACTTTAGGCCAGGCATAAAAATAGCGACAGGCATTAGCGTAGGCCAAAAACACAAAAACCCATTTAATTTTGTGGTAGAATATTACAACGGCCCTTTGCCTTATTCAAAATTTGAGTCGGAGGCATCGGCACAGCTTATCAATGCAAGTGTCTATTTTAATCCTTTTTGATGGAATGAAAAAAATAGGTTTGTTTCTGATATTGAGCCTAAATGCAATGGCACAGTCGCCCTATATGATGGTGCTGGGCATTGCCCAAGACGGTGGCTACCCACAAGCGGCTTGTAATAAAGCCTGTTGTAAGGCCGTTTGGAGCCAAAAGGTAAGTCGTCAGGGCGTGGCTTGTATTGCCCTCATCGATCCACAAAGCAACGAACAGTGGCTGTTTGATGCCACTCCCGATTTTGCCGCACAACATCACCAATTAAGCCAACAAACCCAGCAACAAATACTGACGGGCATATTCTTGACCCATGCTCATATTGGGCATTATACGGGGCTTATACACCTTGGGCGGGAAGTAATGGCAACCCGAAAAACGAAGGTTTTTGCCATGCCTAAAATGAAGACTTTCTTAGAAAACAACGGCCCTTGGAGCCAGTTAGTTAGTTTGCAAAATATTGATATTCAAGCTATTGAAGATAATAAGGCGGTTGTTTTGAACCAAAGGATTAGCGTTAAGCCAATCATCGTACCTCATAGAGACGAGTTTTCGGAAACGGTTGGTTATCAGATAATTACTCAAAATAAAAAACTGATTTTTATACCTGATATTGATAAATGGCAAAAATGGAATAAAGAATTGAAAACACTGGTTACAGAAAATGACGTACTCCTGCTAGACGGAACGTTTTATCAAGATGGCGAAATTGCCCGCCCCATGAGCGAAGTGCCACACCCTTTTGTGGTAGAAACCATGGATTTGCTCAAAGAAATGCCCTTAAACCAACGCAATAAAATTAATTTTATACACCTAAATCACACCAACCCGATTTTGAAAGCAAAGTCTGATGAATACAAAACCGTATTAAAAAACGGCTATCATATTGCCAAACAAAATCAAGTAATCCAACTTTGATACTCTTCAATCGTTATTGCTAATAGGGGAGGACGGTATTCGACGAGGCTGGAGG
>JAYWHL010000604.1:0-17084 GCA_043777715.1 Cytophagaceae bacterium
CGAAGAGGGGCGTATTATAATTTTCTACAAAGGTTGTGCCTCTCCGAGGCAAAGTATCAGAAAGTAATCTACGATTAAAATAACTTATTAAACACTGTATTAATATTGTAATTATTTGTATATCAAGCCTATTGCTTACAGCCTATAGCCTACAGCTCCTTATTTATCATCATTCATCATTCATCACTCATCGTTCATCATTCATTAGTCATATTCATCAACCTACCATGCCTTTCCAAGATACAAGTTTAGAAGAACTCAATCAAATCATCAATCAGTCGGCCATTGCTTTTGAGATTTATCGCCACAAATCAGGCATTGAAAAAGCCAATTTTTTAAGAAATATCGCCACGGCCATCGAAACCCTCGGCCAAGACTTGATTGAAGTGGCCAGCCAAGAAACCAACCTCCCCGAAGGTCGTCTTTTGGGCGAACGTGGTCGTACTACTTTTCAGTTAAAGATGTTTGCCGATTTGCTCGAAGAAGGCTCATGGCTTGAGGCTCGCATAGACACCGCCCAACCCAACCGCCAGCCATTGCCCAAACCCGATATTCGTAAAATGTTGATGCCAATTGGTACAGTGGCCGTTTTTGGGTCTAGTAACTTCCCTTTTGCTTACTCCACGGCAGGTGGCGATACGGCCTCGGCCTTGGCTGCGGGCTGTTGTGTGGTGCTAAAAGCCCACCCCGCCCACCCCAAAACCTCGGCAATGGTGGCAAATGCCATACAAAACGCCCTAGTGATGAGCAATATGCCAGCGGGAGTTTTTGCTCATGTTTTTGGCAAAAATTTTGAAATTGGTAAAGCCCTCGTCATGCACCCACACATCAAAGCCGTGGGTTTTACGGGTTCGTTGGGAGGAGGCAAGGCTCTTTTTGATTTGGCCAACCAACGCCCCGAACCTATCCCTGTTTTTGCCGAAATGGGGAGTATCAACCCCGTAGTTTTGATGCCCCAAAAACTAGCAACCGAAGCCCCAAGTATTGCCAAACTGTATGCAGGGTCTATTACGCAAGGCGTAGGGCAGTTTTGTACTAATCCAGGGTTGATTTTGGGAATAGCCAACCCCGCCCTTGACCAATTTATTGAAACTTTGGCCGAAGAAATCAGAAAGATTGCCCCTGCCACAATGCTTCATGCCGGGATTTATCAAAACTATGAAGTAAAAAGAAGTTTGGCCACCGAGCAAACGGGCGTAGTGGTTGAGGCCGTTTCGGATATTGCCCCCACGGGTTTGTTGCAGGGCATACCCACGGTGGCCTCGGTTGATGCCCAGTCTTTTTTAGACAATCCTTTGTTGCATCAAGAAGTTTTTGGGCCTTATTCGTTGATAGTAAAAGCCAAAGATTTGGAGCAATTGAGCCAAGTAGTTGCCCAACTCGAAGGCCAGCTAACGGCAACTATCATGGCTACGGAAGCCGAACTTATTGAAAATCAAGCGTTGGTTTATCAATTACAAAATCGTTGTGGACGAATTATTTTTAATGGCGTGCCAACAGGCGTAGAAGTGGGCCATGCCATGCAACACGGTGGGCCTTTTCCTGCATCGACCGATAATCGGTTTGGAGCAGTTGGCCCCGATGCCATCAAGCGATTTGTTCGGCCTTTTAGTTTTCAAAACTTCCCCGAAAGCCTTTTGCCCGATGCCCTCAAAACCGATAATCCACTCAAAATAAAACGAATTATAGACAATGTTTGGACAAATTGATTTGGCAATTTAGAATTGGGGCAGTACTTTTGTGGAAAGTTTAAAACAGAAAATAGCAATGAATCGTACAAAATACTTCTTGGCTCTAGTGGCAACAGTTGCACTGGCTTCTTGTGATTACCAAAAAAATAATAACATCAACCAAAAGGATTTTCAAGAGGGCAATACTTATGTTTACGGCATACACCCCGACAGTGCCGCCAAACAAACTAAAAATAAATATACGGCCAATCCAGACCTTGAACCGAGGGTTTTGAAAATCAAAGACAAAATGTTTGGTGCTGCCGTGGCGGCTTCGCAAGAAACCAACGCAGTAGCCCCTGCTGATACTACAAAAAAATAAAAAATGCCTTTTGGTAACAAACAAGCGATACAGTTTAAATGCCTGTATCGCTTGTTTGCTTTTATTACACTTCATAAAATTTTAACATGAATATTGCCCTCATCACAGGTTCGGCTGGCCTTATTGGTAGCGAAGCCGTGGCTTTTCTCTCGTCTAAATTTGACCTTATCGTTGGTCTTGATAACAACCTCCGTCAGTATTTTTTTGGCGCCGAAGCCTCAACAGACTGGAATCGTAATCGTTTAGAGCAACAATTTAGCAACTACAAACATCACAACGCCGACATTAGGGAGGTTTCGCAACTGGAGGTTATTTTTAAGGAATACGGCACAGACCTCAAAATGATACTGCACACCGCCGCCCAACCTAGCCACGACTGGGCTGCCAAAGAGCCTTTTACCGACTTTACTGTAAATGCCAACGGTACGCTCAATATGTTGGAAATGACCAGATTACATTGTCCAGAGGCTGTTTTTATATTTACATCTACCAACAAAGTGTATGGCGATAATCCTAATTATTTGCCCTTGATAGAAACCGAAACCCGTTGGGAAATTGATGCTACTCACCCGTATTTTGAGCATGGCATAGACGAACACATGAGTATAGACCAAACCAAACATTCGCTTTTTGGAGCATCGAAAGTAGCCGCCGATGTGTTGGTACAGGAATATGGGCGGTATTTTGGTATGAAAACGGGCGTGTTTAGAGGCGGTTGTTTAACAGGCCCCAACCATTCGGGTACGGCCTTGCATGGCTTCTTGGCTTATCTAATGAAATGTGCCATAACGGGCAACCACTACACCATTTTTGGCTACAAAGGCAAGCAAGTACGAGACAATATCCACTCGTTTGATTTGGTAAATATGTTTTGGCATTTTTATCAAAATCCACGTTCTGGCGAGGTGTATAATGCAGGCGGAGGGCGTTTTGCCAATTGCTCAATGCTAGAGGCCATAACCGTTTGTGAAGAAATAACAGGCAAAAAAATGAGTTTTAGCTATACCGATAACAACCGCAGTGGCGACCATATTTGGTATATTTCCGACCTTAACAAATTCAAAAGTCATTACCCAACATGGAACTGGACTTTTGGCCTACACGAAACCCTCGGCCAAATACACGATGGGATAGCTTCGAGGCTGTAGCCCCCCAGCAATAATTGTTTTTGTAATCTAGGGATAATCCAAATAAATAAAAAGCCGTACTATAACACAATGCTTAGTACGGCTTTTGCTTTGTTCTACTAGCTAAAAATTATATCATAAAATAGGCTACGCCCATACATAACCCTACTATCGCCATTCGTAATATTGAAGCCTCAAATTGGCTTTTATCTTCTTTATAAGTTTTTATTAGTTTCATGGCATAAAGCGGAATTAAAACTAGCAAAAAAACATCATACAAGTAGTCTCTGTATTCTCTTTTTACAATTACTTGCAACACTACCAATAATGCTAATAAAACATTAATTGGCGTAAGGTATCGTTTGATAAAATCCATACTATTTACTTGATTTTCAGTTCTCATTGTTTCTGATGTTTTTTAGATTTTATGAGCCATTCCTTTGATTCCATGTAAATTGTAGAACTTCCACTTTTATTTATGTTCAACAATTAGATGTAAAAGTTACAAAAAATATTTACAACTTACCATAATCAATAGGTTGTATTCCAAAAATAGCTTTTTACTGATTGCTAGATAAAATTTAAGCAATACGATTTAATGCAGTGTTTAATAAGTTATCTGAATCAGAGATTACTTTCTGATACTTTGCCTCGGAGAGGCACAACCTTTGTAGAAACCCTGTTCGGGCTTCGGAGAAGCCTAACCTAGAAAACGTTACGCCTTTCCGAAGCGAAATAACAGGATATTTGACGATTTTTGCTACAAAGGTTAAGCCTCTCCGAGGCAAAAACATAGCAAAGCCAAAATTTCAAAGCCTTATTGATATTAACTATTCCAATTTCCTAAGACTTCTTTCCCAACTTAGATTCCGTTGCCAAGAATTTCAAAAAATTTATTAAACACTCTATTTAATCGGTTTACGAACTGGGAGCAAACGGCTTGTCCTATCTTTGGCTCAAAAAACTTCGTTCAGTAAAAAAATATCCTAATTTTGTTCTAAAATCAAAAGTTTAAATAGCTTTTGCATCATCAACCAATCCTACCCCTAAATTAATCTTATCGATGAAATTTGGGGGACATTTTTACCCACACCATGCTTCTCAATCCACGGCTTATTGCCTTAGTGTTGGCTTTTATTATTACGGCCATTTCGCTGATTTTTATGTCGTTTGTGCCTGATACTTCAGCAGGAACGCTCTTTGTGGCGGGTATTAGTACTTTTACAACCACGGCCATTCTTACGTTTTATGTCTATGAAATCTTGATATTCAAGGAAGTAGGTGAACTTTATGATATTATTCAGCAGCTAAAACTTAAAGATTTTAATGTTTCTCGCAAAAAACTTAATCGCACGGCCAATCCACTCAAAAAACTAGGAGACGAACTTTTTGTGTATGTTGCCAAAAAACAACAACAAGTTGAGGAACTACGGAAGTTAGAACAGTTTAGAAGAGAATTTTTGGCCGATATATCCCACGAACTCAAAACGCCCATTTTTGCAGCCCAAGGGTTTGTGCATACGCTTTTGGACGGTGCCAAAGACGACCCCAAGGTGCGAGATAAGTTTTTGAACAAAGCCGCCAAAAGTCTTGACGGCCTCGATGCCCTCGTGCATGACCTCGTTACGCTTTCGCAGATGGAAAACGGCGAGATAAAAATGAAAGTTGTACGGTTGGATATTTTGAAATTGACAGAAGAGATTTTTGAGCAATTAGAAAAAAAAGCCGCCCTGCGGAATGTTCAACTAAAAATAGTGAGCGAGCAAAAAAATATTTGGATAAATGCTGATAGTCAGCGAATTAGCCAAGTAATGACCAATTTGATTGACAATGCCATTAAGTATGGCAAAGACAATGGATTGGTGGAAGTGGGTTTTGAAGACGACCGAAAAGAGTGGCTCATTACCGTAAAAGACGACGGCCCGGGCATTGCCCCACAGCACCTTAGCCGTATTTTTGAGCGATTGTACCGAGTAGAAAAAAGCCGTTCTAAAGATATGGGCGGTACGGGTTTGGGCTTGGCTATCGTAAAACACATCGTCAATGCTCATAAATCAAGAATTGCCGTAATGAGCAAAGTAAACCAAGGCACAACTTTTAGTTTTAAGATGAACAAAGCGGAAAGTATGTAGGTCTTAAAACGGCTTTTGGCACCGAAGATGTTTAAACAGCTTCAATATACAAACCTAGGCTTTGTACCATTTGCTAAAATCAAAATAACCTAAACACGCAATAACCACAAAGTAAAGGATACTTCTCAATTCATGGTTTAACAAAAAACCAGCTTGTGCTTTGTATTCGTTGGTAAGCATAAGAAACGCCCAAGGAAAATAAACGATGTTTTTCCAAAAAAGTCCTAAAATTAGGGTAGAAATAATACCAACTAGCCCAATACCAATGGGTAAGATTTGGTTTTTAACCCTGATACACAACCAATAATGAATAGCCACAATGGCCAATGCCGAAACCCAAAGTTTGACACCCATTTTTGCAATAAATTCAAAATCAGGTACTTGTGATAATAATTTAAGTTGTGGGTGGATTAACCCTAGTAAGACTCCGCCTGCAAGCAAAAAAATCACAAACAGTAAATAGCATAAAATCAGTAGCGAAAGTATGAGTAAGATTTTGCTGATATAGATTTCGTGTTTGGGTACAGGCAAGGTAAGAAGATGTTTCCAAGTATTGGATTTATGCTCGGTTTGGACAACCAAACTAACTATTAATACCACAAAAAGAGGAAGAAAAAAAGGTACAGACGAACGGTAGGCTAGTTCAAAATACTGATGCCAAGCGTTGCCCGTTTTTAGTGTAAGAACAATGGGCCTGTTATATACAATCAAAAACATGATGGCTGGCACAAAACCCGCCCCAAGTATAGTAAGCCAAAGGGCAAAAGTGTTTTTGGCCTTTAGAATATCGGTAGAAAAAGTACGCAAAAGCATAAGATTGGTATTAAAGATTTGTTGAAGATTCGGTCAGTTTCATAAATATTTTTTCTAAATCATTATGGGCGATTGTTAGTTGATAAACATCTATATCGTTAGAAATCAGGAGTTTATTAATATCTGATGCTTGCTGTTTGCTTTCAAAAGGCAACCCCAAAAAATCGTTTTCTTTTAGATAAATGCCATAGTTTTCAAGTAAATGCTTTGCCTTGGTGTTGTCGCTGGTTTGTATAAGTAGCTGTGCTTGCGACGATTTTTTGTCTTGTAATTCCGAGATACTCCCCTCAAAAACTAGATTGCCTTGGGTAATAATACCAATGTGCGTAACCATTTTTTCTATTTCGGCCAATAAATGACTCGATAAAAAAATCGTTGTGCCGTGTTGTTGGTTGAGATTTACCAAAAGTTCCCTCATTTCCATTATGCCGTTTGGGTCTAGGCCGTTGGTAGGTTCGTCTAGGATAAGTAACTCTGGGTCAGACAGTAACGCTATGGCCAAGCCTAGGCGTTGTTTCATGCCCAGCGAATACTCTTTTGTTTTGCGGTGGGCGTCTTTGTCTAGCCTTACGAGTTCTAATACTTTTGAAATCCGAGATACAGGAACATTTTTGAGGCGGCGGGTAATTTCTAGGTTATCAAAACCCGTAAGATGATCGTATAAAGAGGGCATTTCGATAAGTGTACCAATCTTAGAAAAAATCTCTAACCGATTGGTGTCTAGTTCTTTATCGAAAAGACGGATATTGTTTTTTTCTGATTTTAACAAGCCTAACAATAAACGGATGGTTGTGGTTTTACCAGCACCGTTGGGTCCCAAAAAACCATAAATCGCTCCTTTTTCTACGCAAAGATTAAGGTCATGGATAAGTGTTTTGTTTTTCTGAAACCCGAAATTTAGGTTTTGAGTTTGAATGATTGGCTGTGTCATGGTTCTTTGTTTTTTGATAAATCTACACTTAAAAAAAGTACTCAAAAAACTTAAACAGGACAGGAGGTCAAATCATAGTATGAGTTATGGTTTCATGGGTTTAAGTTTTTTTAATCCTAAGAATAGCATCAAACAATTCGATTACAAAGCATTAACTTTGTGAAAACAGGTGTTATTATTACTCCGTTTCCGTGCTTGGGGATTCTCCAAATACCTTTACGAAAGCAATATTCTTAGACAAATTTTTGTGTTATGCCATATTTTCTAAAATTGTTTAGTATTCAAATTTTGTTTACAAATGCCTGAAAATCAATAAATTATTATATTATCCAAAATTATGAACTATAAATTATTAGGAAGAAGTGGCCTTCGGGTTTCGGATTTATCCTTAGGCACTATGACCTTTGGCACAGAATGGGGCTGGGGTTGTGATAAAGAAGTGGCCAAACAAATTTTTGATTGCTATGCCAATGCAGGCGGTAATTTTATAGATACCGCCAATAGATATACCGAGGGTACGTCCGAAAAATTCGTGGGCGAATTTATTAAATCCGACCGAGACCATTTTGTATTGGCTACCAAATATTCTTTGTTTGACCGCAAAGGCGACCCCAATTTTTCGGGAAATCATCGTAAAAATATGATGCGGTCGGTGGAGGAATCGCTCAAACGCCTCGACACCGACCACATAGATTTGCTTTGGGTACACGCTTGGGACGGCACAACGCCTATCGAAGAAATGATGCGGGGGCTAAACGACCTCGTTACGTCGGGAAAGGTACATTACATCGGTATTTCTGATACGCCCGCTTGGGTAGTTGCACAGGCCAACACCATGGCCGATTGGCGGGGCTGGAATCCGTTTGTGGCCTTGCAGGTGGAATACAGCCTGATTCAACGCACGCCCGAACGAGACCTTCTGCCTATGGCCAAGGCACTAGATTTGGCCATTACGCCTTGGGCACCATTGGCAGGCGGGGCTTTGTCGGGCAAATATTTACGTGGCGAAAAAGGCCGTGTACCTGAAAACAGCACAAGAATAAACGAGCGTAGCCAAAAAATAACGAAAGTGGTGGTGGACATCGCCGACGAACTTGGCGTGTCGCCCTCGCAGGTGGCCTTGAACTGGTGTATCCAAAAAAATCAAGTCGTTGTACCGATTATTGGGGCAAAAACTTTGGTACAAATAGAGGATTCGTTGGCTTGTTTGAACTTTAAGATTTCGGACGAACATATCGCCAGACTCAATGAAGTTAGTAAAATAGAAATTGGATTTCCGCACGATTTCTTGGCATCAGACGGTGTAAAAGAGGTTTTGACGGGCGGAACTTTCAGTAAGATTCATAATCATAGAAAATGAAACCGAGCCTCATGGTTGAGTATTGCCCCAAATGTGGTTGGTTGCCACGGGCGGTGTGGACTGCCCAAGAATTATTGATTACTTTTTCTGACGAACTAGGCCAAGTGGTGCTAAAACCCTCTCAAACAGCAGGACGATTTGAGGTAAGTATTGACGGTAATAGTATTTTTGACCGAAAAACTGCGGGTAGATTCCCAGAAATAAAAGAATTAAAAAAATTGACCCGAGACCTCATTGCTCCGCTCAAAAACCTTGGGCATTCTGAACATTAAAACGAAGAAGGAATTAATTGTAACGCAATTTTTTGAATTGTTTCCCTGCAATTCGGGGAATTGCGTTACAATTCATAAAATCATTCAGTACTCAAATTGAGCCAACGGTTATTTGTTTCTCTTTTTTGCCTTTTGAATAAGGTCTTCGGGGTCGCCCAATAAAAAGCCATAAGGTTTTAGGCTATCAACACTGTCAAAAACAACTTTCAGAATGGCGGTAAGCGGCAAGGCCAGCACCAAGCCCGCAATCCCCCAAAGCTGCCCTCCCAAAATCAAGGCAATCATGGCCGTAAGGGGATTAACACTCACTTTTGAGCCTACGATGTGTGGGGTTATAAAATTACCCTCTAGCATTTGCACAAAGCCAAAAATACCTGCCACACCCAAAGCATAAGCAGCGGAGTCCTTGGTGATGAGGGCAAATAAAATGGGCAAAATAGAGCCAATCATAATACCGATGTAGGGAATTAATAATAAAATGGCGGCCAAAGTGCCGAAAAAGAAGGCGTATTCTATGTCCAAAAGCCAAAGTCCGAGGGTGTTGAGTGCCGCTACAATAAGAATTACGAGAAATAAACCCGCCAAATAGCCCTGCACAACGGCATAGATTTTTGAAAAAACTTGGTTGATAAACGCCCGCCGAAGCCCCTTGAAAGTTTTGAAGAAAAAATGCCTAAAAAAATCCCGATATAGCATTATAAAAAAAACGAAAATAGGCACTAAGGCAATATTGGCAAGGGTATTGCCCGTGCTTGATAAAAAAGAACTAAGATACGAAGCCGAATTTTTGACCAAATCCAAAGAGTATTTTTTTACTTCGTTCATTTGTTTTGCCCTACTGATATGAAAATTGCGAGAGGCCCAACTTTGAGTTTTGGAGATTAAAATTTCCATTTTGGCAGTAAACAGGGGCATCTGGTCAGAAAAGTCAATAACCTGAATCACAATAAGATAACCCGCCAATAACAACACCGAGGTAAGCACCAACAAACAAGCCGAAATAGCCAAAACCCTAGGCCATCGCCAAGATTCCAGCTTGCGACAAAGGGGATACAACAACATGGCCAATAAAAAAGAAAAGGCTAGAATCTGGAGAATTTCTTGCAAAATATAGGCCCCGTAAATAAGAATAACGAGGCTGATTAATACAAAGGCCAAACGTGCAGAAAGAGGTAATTTCATGGTTTTTTGATGTTTTAATGCTGATGGTTTGGTCAAAAATACGGTTTTATTGTCTGATGGTTTCCAAAATTAATAATTGTTCCAAAATTTCTTCTGGTTTGATAATCAAAGGTTTATTATCTAAAATAGCTTCTTTGAGGTTATCAAACAATAGCCCCCAATTGCCCTTTTGGCTTATAATTTTTTGGCTAGAGTTTTCGGTAAAGAGCGTCCCGTTTTGGGTTTCGTTTTCTTGGCCAAAGGCAGGGTCGTTGGGTAATAGCCCCGCTTTTGACTGGTCTTCTTGGGGGTCGAGGCCGTGTTTTTCAAAAGTACCTAAATCGCCATGAATTACATACCTAGGCCCAGGTTTTTGTACTAGTAAACTAGCCTTTAATCGTACTTTTAAGTGGCCATAATTTAGGCGAATTTCAAAGGCGTCGTCTATGTCGGAGGCTTGACGTTGAGTCCAAACTTGGCCATCAAATGCCATCGGTTTACCAAAAAGTGCAAGGGCTTGGTCTAATAAATGCGAACCCAAATCGTATAAAATTCCACTAGTAGGGTGGGGTGTTTCTTTCCATTTTTTGGGGTTTAGGCTCGGTTTATACCTATCAAAATGTGCTTCAAAGGTATGGATTTTACCCAGTTTTTCGCTTTCAATCACTTGTTTTATGGTCAGAAAATCGCTGTCAAAACGCCTGTTTTGATATACATACAGTATTTTTTGTTGTTTTTGTGCCAAATCGTATAATTCTTGGGCTTGGCGAGTATTGGCACAGATTGGTTTTTCTATCAGTACGTGTTTGTTGGCCATCAAAACGGCCTTGGCATAGTCATAATGTGTAGGATTTGGCGAACATATTGATACCAATTGGATAGCAGGATTGGCCAAAATTGCTTCAAAAGTAGCTTTTTTAACGGTCGGGTAGCTGAGGGTTGGGTCAGAACTTTGCGTAGCGATATACTGGAGGTCGAAGGCTGGATTTTGAATTAAAAATGGGGCTTGTAAATATTTGCCCGAAAGCCCAAAGCCAACAAGAGCAGTGATGATTTTCATAAGAGATTTTTTTTGCTCTAAATTTAAGCAATTTACTCGCCAATCAAAAAAATGATGTTTGGTATATACGCCCGTTTTGCCCGTTTATCCTAGCCCACTTCCACTGATACCAAAGCAAAGCACTAGGCGTACCATTCTAGCCTAAATTAGAGTTTAGAGTTTAAGAAATTAGTGTAGAAAAACGAAAATGGACGGTTCGATGACTCGAAAGTTAAATGACTTTGTAGGAGTATGCGTGGCACGCCTTAGTATCACAAAAGTAGAGGCGTGCCACGCATCGTCAATAACAAATTAGCAAAATCGTTATCAAATTCTAAAATTTCCGAAAACTAAGTAATTCTTGATATAAAATTAATGAGTAACCGACATAAAATTTATTGGATAACACAGTTTTTGGGCTGGTCGGCTTGGCTGCTCAACGACCTCGTTGGCTATCTTTTGCAGTTTGATGACGTATTGTTTTGGATTGGTAATTTTATAATCGATGTTTTTTTGGCCGTTTTGCTCACCCACCAATATAGGCGATTTGCCAAACAAAAAGGCTGGGATATTCTAAAGTATGATTTATTAATGCCCCGTATTTTGCTGGCTGCCTTGGTTATGTCGGGGCTAATGGCCACTTTCAATTTCTTTTTTGAAAAACAGGCCATCGGCGAGCTTAGCTTTGGTTATATCTTCACGTACCTAATGTTTTGGGGCAAGCCCATGATGATTTGGCTCATGTTTTATCATATTTTTCATTATTTTGAGCATACCCGTGAAATAGAAATCGAAAAAGTAAGGCTAGAGGTTTCGATTAAAGAGACCGAATCTAAGGTGCTTAGGGCCCAGTTAAATCCTCATTTTATGTTCAATGCCTTGAATAGCATCAGGGCTTTGATTTTGGAAGACCCCGACAAAGCCCAAAAGGGTATCACGCAATTGTCTAATATTTTTAGGAGTAGCCTCTTGGCCGACCGCCGAAAAACAGTTTCATTTGGCGAAGAAATGCGAACCGTTGATGATTATCTGGCCCTTGAAAAAATCAGATACGAAGAGCGGCTAGAAATCAGGAAAAACATCTATCCCGAAGCCCTGCCTGTGCAAGTTCCCCCTATGATGGTACAAACCTTGGTAGAAAACGCCATAAAACATGGTGTGTCTAAGCCTATAAAAGGAGGTTTTGTGGCCATAGAAGCCAAAATTAAAAACGGAATTTTTGTACTAAATATCAGCAACACGGGTATCTTAGAAAAAACAGATTCGGGTGGATTTGGCCTTGAAAACACAACCCATAGGCTCAATTTACTATTTGGAGATGGGGCTACTTTTAAAATTTACCAAGCCTCCAAAGAAGTCGTTTGTGCCGAAATCATTATTCCCTTAGAAGAAGTGGGAGGCAAGGAAGGGAAAGGTTAATGGAATGTAGGTAGGGATTAAGATTTATACCGTTGCTCTGTTTTACAAGAAAAATTGGTTCTTCTATGACTAATACGGGATAAAAAAAGCCACTAAGGCACGAAGTCTCCAAGTTATTGAAATTGAATACTTTAATTTCTTGATGTCTTTGAGACTTGGTGGTTTAAAATGAATTTCCGTACAAATTATAGTTGAACCGAAAAATCAAAACAAATAATCAAAAAAATACTGCTATGAAAGCTCTTATTGTTGATGACGAACGCCTTGCAAGAAACGAGTTGAAGCGTTTGCTCGAAAATTTTCCAAAAATCCATATCGTTGGGGAAGCCTCAAACGCCGACGATGCCATCATTATGATTGATGAACTCAATCCTGATTTGCTTTTTTTGGATATTCAGATGCCTGGCAAAACTGGTTTTGAACTCCTGCAATCGCTCGAAGGCCACGTACCAGAGGTTATCTTTACGACCGCCTACGACGAATACGCCCTCAAAGCCTTTGAATTTAATGCCCTAGATTATTTGCTAAAACCCATCGAACTGCATCGCCTTACCGAGGCCGTACAGCGAGTTGAGGAAGAATTGCACCAGCAAAATTTAGAAAAAAAGGAAAAAGAAGACGGAACATCAAGAAGTTTATTAGGCGAAAACGACCAAGTTTTTGTAAAAGATGGCGAAAAATGTTGGTTTGTAAAATTGGGTAAGGTTCGGCTCTTTGAGAGCATGGGTAATTACGTTCGCCTGTATTTTGACGACCAAAAGCCACTGGTACTCAAGTCCTTGAATGCCCTCGAAGAACGCCTAGACCCCAAAACGTATTTCCGTGCCAACCGCAAACATATCATTAATCTACAATGGATTGATAAAATAGAACCTTGGTTTTCGGGCGGGCTGCTCGTAACCCTCAAAGGTGGCGACAAGGTAGAAATATCAAGACGCCAAGCCATTCGTTTTAAGGAAATGTTGGCACTTTGATAGCTATCTGCCTAACTTAGTTTGCCCCTAAACAGGGTATTGAATAGGAGGTATGCCACACTTCAAAAGCGTGGCACGCTTCCTATTTTTATGTCCTTTTCCGTGGTTGGTGGCTCACCAAACACCTTTGCGAAAGCAATATTCTTAGACAAATCTCTGTGTCATGCTATATTTTGTAAAATTGTCCAGCGCTCAGGCACGACTATTTTTACGCCAAATAACCGTATATAAATCAGATAGTTATACTGCTTTTGTAAGAGCGGGGTTTATTTGTTTTTTAAGTGTTCCAAATTCCCTTTAATTATTTTGGTATTGGGATGTTCCTCCCCAAAATGATTTTTCATAATGTCATAGGCTTTTTCTAATAGTTTTTTAGCCCCTTTATAATCTCGTAAATTTTTAAGGACTAATGCTAAATTAGAATAAGTAGCCGCCGTTGTAGGATGCTTTTCTCCAAAGTTGCTTTCATCAGAAATCCTTGCTTTTTCTAGGAGTTTTTTAGCACCTTCATAATCCCATAAATCTCTCAGTACCATTGCCAAATTAGAATAACCAATTGCCGTGTTAGGGTGCATTTCGCCAAAGTTACTTTCATCAGAAATCATGGCTTTTTCTAATAGTTTTTTAGCTCCTTCATATTCTCCTAAATTTTGAAGGACGGTGGCCAAATTAGAGTAACGAATTGCCGTGGTGGGGTGCTTTTCGCCAAAGGTGCTTTCATCAGAAATCATTGCTTTTTCTAGGAGTTTTTTAGCCCCTTCATATTCCCCTAAATTCCTCAGTACCATTGCCAAATTAGAATAACGAATTGCCGTGGTCGGATGCTTTTCGCCAAAGTTATTTTCGTCAGAAATCACGGCCTTTTCTAGGAGTTCCTTAGCCCTTTCATATTCCCCTAAATCTCGAAGAACGGTAGCCAAATTAGAATAAGTAGCTACTGTGGTCGGATGTTTTTCGCCAAAGTAGTATTCCGCTGAAATCACGGCTTTTTCTAGGAGTTTTCTGGCCTCTTCATATTCTCCTAAATCTTGAAAAACTAATGCCAAACCATTCTGAACATTGGTCAATTCTTCTTCAAAATTTAAGTTTTTATTTGTTTCAAGGTCTGCTAAAAGGCTCTTTAATAGTACTTTAGCCTTGGTGTATGCTCCGATGAAACGGTAACTTTGGGCCAAATTTATTTGAAGAGATACTATCAGTTTTATATTTTCTGGCTTGTTTTCTAGGCTAATGAGCCTATTTTCAATCCTATTGATTTCGGCATTGGCTTCTTCAATATTTGCAAAACTGATGTCATTGCTTTCAAGCGTATTCGTGTTAAGTTTGCTAACTTCAATCTCTTCGTACAATTGTATGATGGGGTTTATAATCGAAAACACATCGGGCATGGCTTTCTGAAAATTCTGCAAATATTCATTGCCAGTAGGAATAAATACGATTATTTGGATTGGCCATTTAGAAAACAAATCTCTCCTTTGGTTAAAGCCAATACAAAGTGAACGGAGGTTTTCGGTAAATAGTAAATCGAATTTTTCAATAAAAACCAAGCCCGATTCACTTGCTAAAATATCTTTAATCAAAGTTTCAAAATTACAATCCTCAAGGTTGAAATAATTTACAGCACGATTTGGATATTGAGCCACTAAATCTTGCTTTACTTTCCGTACCAAATTGTAGTGATTGTACTGAACAGCAATAAAATGAAAAAGCTCATTTCGTGTAGCACGAATGAGCAATTTGAATTCTTCATCTCTAATGGTTTGACTATTATTGAACATATTGTTTGTATAAATTTGAGAGTTCTAAAATTGGATTTATTCTCTTATAGCTCCCACTGTTATATTCCATTACATAGATTTTTTCAAGCAATGCTTGCATTGTGGCATCGTACTGGGTATCTCTCAATTGCTTATTGTTTTCAACGATTTCTTTCATCTTAGCAAACATTTCTTTTGTGATGTACTGAGCCGTCTGTTTCGACAATCTGTCCAAGGCTTTGTCAAGGGCTTTTTCTTCAATGGGTGCAAACTCATCATCTACAAAAAAAGCCGTCATTTCCAAAATTCTCAATAACTCTCTTGGCGACCCGCCCGAATAACTAATCGCTTTATTGACAATATCTTCGTTTTCAAACAATTTTTTATCGATTCTTTTATACACAAACTCTCTAAATTTGATAAACGCAGCCTCATTTTTAGTACCGTCTCGTTCTATCAATTTAACAAAAGGAAATGCCTCAACGCTACTAAACTGATTCAAATTTTGTCTTTCGTTCATCAACTCAATTGGTAGCGTAAAAATGGTGTAGGCTTTGATTTTTTCAATTCGGTTTTGTTCCTCGATAATTAGTTTTTTTCTAGTATCAGCACTCATCGTTTTTTCTAATCCATCAACAATAAAAAGAATTTCTTGTGCAATGTTGTATGCTCTGAGCGACACATTACATTCCTCTATAAACTCATTAAAAATACTTGCGAATTGAATAAAATTATTTTTAAGGTTTTGTCGAACCACAGTTGTTCTTTCAGAGGAACCCGTTACGCCTGTTTTGAATTTCCCAAAAATTTTCAATAAACCCAAAAATGGTGTACCTACCTCAACCCCAGCCTCAACTCCAATTTCAGCTTTTAAGGCTTTTTTGATTTCTGTCTCTCGTTCTTCAAACCAAGTTTGCAATTTTTTTTTGATGCCTTCGTCAATCGAAAGGTCATGTTCTGCTAATCGCTTTGTAAGTTGCTCTAATTGAAGAATTAAAATATCCATATATTCCAAATCATTCATATCCAGTTCCGAATCGATGTTACAGGTAACACAAAAAAAACATGAAGAATTATTAAGATTTCTAGCATATTTTTCTAGCTCAGAAGTTTTACCAGAGCCACGCATTCCTCCTAAAAACAGAATCGTTTTATTTCCGCCATTGGTGTTAAAATGAAACTTGTATTGCCCATCTTCCTTTTTAACATTCAAGTTTCTATAAACAATTTTGTCTTCAAACTCGCCTCGCAAACCAGAGAAATCCGTAAAAAAAAGATGATCTGGCCCAACTGGCTCATTGAATTTTACGGCTTGGTCTATTTCGTAAATTGTATTTGCTTTCGATGACATTATTTTTCGGATTAATTTTCTAGTAAATATAAGGCGTTTTGTAATAACTAAAGTTTATACCTATAATTCAGTATCATTATCTTCGATTAATTTTGTATCACTTATAATCGTAATTGTCTAATAATCAATAAGTTAAATTTAATAATTAACTGATTTTGAATCCTAAAATTTTATCCTACTCTCCAAAATGTTCCCATAGGTGTCATCTCGAAAAGCGAAGTACTCTGTTTTCGCACGGCTTTAGGATAATTTAAAACTTAAAAATTTTCTCTGATTCACTCTCCAATACCTCCAGTTCACTCCCTTTTTCAAGCCGATTCACTCCCAAGCCTACAACTTTTAGGGGTTCTTCAACGGTTATTGTATTGTAATCTAATATTAAACTTTTCAAACAAAAACTCATTACAAACATGAAAAATCTAAGAAAATTATTTGCCCCATTGTCTGTTGTTTTATTGTCAGTAATTGTATTCTCTTCTTGCAAGGAAGATAATCCAGTAACCCCCCCGAAAGATATTACGGTGGTGGCTACTGAAAACGGTAAATTTACGAAGTTACTTGGTGCTGCAACAAAAGTTGGTTTGGTACCAACATTACAAAGCACTGGCCCCTACACTGTTTTTGCTCCAAATGATGATGCTTTTGCAAAAGTGGATTTGTCTAAAACAAGTGATGATGATTTGAAAGCAACGCTCC
>JAYWHL010000605.1:0-6026 GCA_043777715.1 Cytophagaceae bacterium
GATAGATAAAATTCCATTTTGCCTTTGTACTCGGGTAAAAATTCGCCAATTTTTAAGTCAATGGCAATAAGACATTGCAATTGGCGATGATATAATAACAAATCAATAAAATATTCTTTATGAGAAGCTGTTACTTTGTATTGATTCCCCACAAAAGTGTAGTTGTGTCCTAATTCTAATAAAAAACTGCGGATATTATGAATTAAGGCTTGCTCTAAATCATTTTCAGAATGTTCGTCAGCAAGGTTTAAAAAGTCAAAAGTATATTCATCTTTGATGGCTAAATGTGCTTGATTTTTAATGTTTTCAGGCAGTGTCTTTTCAAAATTGGTCTGGTTGAGTAAATATTTTTCAAACGTTTTATTCTCGATTTGATGGATTAAAATATTTTTTGTCCAGCCAAATTTTTTGGTTGAAAGAATATAAAATTGCCGTTCTTGGTTGTTTTTGCATTTGTTTAGTATGGCAATCTGTTTTGTCCAACTAATTTCTCCAACCAGTGGTTGGAGAAATTCAACTGAATTATATTCAGCATAAAACTGAGCCATTAACCATAAATTAGTAGTGGAAAAACCGCCAATTCCAGGAAATTCATTTTGCAATTCTTTTGATAAAGTTGGCACAATAGCTTTGCCCCAATTCTCTGATTGTTTTTCGGCAATAGATTTGCCAATTTCCCAATATAAATTAATGAGTTGTGTGTTTACAACTTTAAGTGCTTCGTATTGTGCTTGCCTAACTTTATGCTTTATCTCTGCTATAAAATTATGCTGTAAAATTTCTATACTCATACATTCTATTTATTCAAAAGATTCTGAAATGATTAAAACAGGTTTTTCTACTTTACTTTTTTTGCCTTTTTGAGCATCACTCAAATCAACGTTGTATTGTGCTGCAATTTTGTCAATTTCGGTTAGGGCAATATTTAGGTTTGCTTTTTTCTTTTGTAAACGGTCTATGTCAGTAGGCAGGTTGGTGTATTTGCCAATGTCAATCAGTACCACAATTTTTTGGATATTCTCTTTTTGCTTCTCTGTTACCTGTGGGTATTTAATAAGGTCGGACAAGAATTTTTTGGCTCGCTGTGCCACCCCACCCAAAGCTTCGGGGTCGGTTTGTGATTGTGCTATTTTGTGTTCCAGCGTTTCAAAATGCACCAATGCTTTGTTTACTTGTAGGTGATGTGTTTCAATTAATGGAGCATTTTTTTCTTTTTGGTCTGCTTCAAATATTTTAAATGCTTCAATAGGTGTAATTTCGTTGGGTTGGTTGTTGCTGTTTACCCAATAGAACTCAAATTTTTTATCGGTCTTTAAAAATGCTGCTGTGCCATTTTGTAGGTCTGGTTTTTTTATTTCGGTTGCACTTCTTCCCGCTCTTGATTTTAGGGGTAGTTTTTTAATTTTATCAAACCAAGCACGGTTTGTTTTTTTAAAGTGGCGTAAGTAGTGTAAAAATTTCAATCGTTCATCTTCTTGCTCTTTGAATGCACCATTACTATAAAGTTTTACTTCATCTAAAATTTCTTCGGTCGAAAAAACCTGATTGTCTTCGCCAAATGCAGTGTGGAAAGCCTGAATTTTCATAAAGGCGGTTTTGTTCAATCGTATTTGCGAATCGCCTTGTGCCGAAGGATGAAATACATAGTTATAAATGGCAGTTGCTTTTGTTCCGATACGATTTACACGCCCAATTCTCTGCATCAGTTTGGTTGAGTTCCAAGGCGTGTCGTAGTGAATAACAACATTGGATCGGTGCAAGTTTACACCCTCTGCCAATACTTCGGTTGTGATGATAATGTTGTAGTCATTCACTTGTTTGTCGGCTTGATAGTTAGCATCAAAGTTGGTTACAATGGTATCATACATTTCTTTTCTGTTTGTGGCAGAAATCACCAATACGTCTTTTCTTCCTGTATCTGTTAATGCCTTTGCCAAATAATCCACAGTGTCTTTTGATTCAGAAAAGATGACCAGTTTGCCTTCTGTATTGGTTTTTTTGTTTAGGAATTGTTTGGTAAGTTCGGCAATGAAAACATCCATTTTGGGGTCATAGTCAATATCTTTCCACCCATTCACTAACTCTTTTATATATTCTAAATCTCTTTTTAAGAAAGGCAAAAAATCATCCTTAAAATCGGAACTTTCAAAAGTTTGGTTTTTGGGATTTTCTTCGCTTAGTAGTTTTATTTTTTCTTCAATATCTTCCTCACTCCAACCGTCATTCATTAACTTATTTACATTAGCATCTGGAGCAATAAATACTTTATTGTTTTCAAACATTTTAATCATTCGGTCTGTTGCTGTTTGAAAGTTGCCCAATGATTTTTTGAAAGCATAAAAACTACTTTCTAATCGTTTTATTAACTGGGTTTTCATTATAAATGCCAATGATTTAGAAACCGTTTCTGCATTTTCGTAATACATGTCTTGTACTTCCTTGTTTAAGCCAGAAATAGCTTGGTACCTTTTGTATTTTATGTAAATCAATTCATCATTGCTGTCCTTATCGGTTAGGTATGAAACTGTTTTATAAAAAAGCTCATTCAGTTTTTCATCCATCAGGTATTCCACTTTTTTGGGTGGCTCCACTTTTGGAAATTTAATACCTTGCTGGTCAAGGTCAATTTTATATTCGGGGATATTTTCAAGATCGGTTCGTGTTCTGCGAATGGTAATGGGTTCTATTACATTCTTGCGAATTTTGCCGTAAATATCTCTTAGCTTGTTTACATCTAATTCGTCAAAGCGTTTTAGCGTTTTATATTCCTCCATCAAAGGAGCAAAGAATGATGTAAGGTTTGTAATTGGTAAAGTAGATTGCCTTGCATCTTGAAACATTTGAATCTGATAAAAAATATCGTCAGGTCTATTGTTCAAAGGCGTTGCCGAAACTAATATTACTTTTTTTTGCGAGCCTTCTACCAATCCTTTGTTTGCTCTTGGGCTTTTGCAAATCAATTGCAAGTTCTGAAAAGCACCAGTAGTGTGATTTCTAAATTTATGGGCTTCGTCAACAATAATTAAATCGTATTCTTCTTTATTCCAATAGTCTTGGTGTTCTTCCGAAATTTTTTCGAGGCTGCCATTGGTTATGAATTTTGTGTACTTATCTAATTGAAAATCTTTGAACATATTTTTCCAGTTTTTCTCAACTGCGGGTGGATAAACCACCAATATTTTAGTGTTATCTCTACCGTTTTGCATTAAAAATTTCTTTGCTACCATTGCTGCAATAACTGTTTTACCCAAACCCACAACGTCAGCCAACAGAAAGCCGTTGTGTTTCAAAAGCATATTGAAACCTTCGTTTACGGCATCAACCTGATAAGAAAGTTTTTTGAAGTTTTGAGGTAAATCTCCTATTGAATCGGGGTCATAGTCAATGTTTTTGCCAAAGTATTCTGTCAGCAGTTTGATATAAAGCTCAAAAGGCGTTATATCCTCATTCAGATAAGTTTGTTTTTTAATATTTTGGATATCAACGGGCAAAATATTGACTGATTCGTCCCATAGTTTTTCAAATTCATCTGTTGCAAATTTTATGTCTGGATATTCTGTTAGCTGAACATTGAATTCGTAATTATAAAAATTACCTCCTCCAAGCCCTGCATCGGTCAGGTTAGAAGAACCCGTAATTACAGTTGCTGGGGTGTGTTGGTTAAAAGGTTCTGGTCGTAAAATATAAACTTTGGCATGAATCTTTTTTTCGGGATGAGCCCTTACTTGTATTTTATTTTCAATCAAATCATCAATGAATTGTAAAATTCCTTTTTCTGTATCCTTCTCATAATTCGCCTTTTCAATATCATCTTGAATTTTCTGGATAAAATCTTCTTTGGTTTTTTCGTGATTTTTGAAAAACTCAAGTCCTTCTTTTTGAGCATTTGCAAGCATTTTGTCAATATTGATGCCTACCAAAATTCTGATGTGTGGTACTTTATCCAAAAATGGCCTAATGCGGAAATAACCTGATGCCCGAAAGTACCCTACTAAAGCATCAAAGTATTGTATGTTAGGATTATAGGTAAAAACTCCTTCAAACTTTTTGATTAGGGTATTCTCTTGGTTATTTGTAAAAAACTTTGTTGACATAGCTGTTTTTTAGTCGTTTTAAGTTTAACATGAATTTCAGGAAAACAAGGCAAAATACTATCTTTCCCACCGTAATATAGCAATTATCCGTTTACAAACGCTTACAATCGTTTTTATTCGTGTATAAACGAGTACTAACCGACTAAGATTTGAAAGCCGTCCCAACTTTGCATCACCAAAACGGAATAAGCCGATTGGGCAAAACAAATCTTTCACACAAAATTTTTAGGAACATGAACAAAGTAACATTAATCGGAAACGTGGGTAAAGAATTAATAACCAAAAACTTTACCAACGGCAAATTGGCCTCATTTACGTTGGCCACCAACGAAAAGTATATGTCTAAAGAAAACAAAGAAGTAAGCAACACCACTTGGCACAATTTGGTAGCTTTTGGCAAAGTGGCCGATGTTTGCGAGCGAATGATAAGCAAAGGAAAATTAGTATCGATAGAAGGAAAACTCAATTATCGGTCTTACCAAAACAAAGAAAACCAAACCGTGTATATCACCGAAATCCAAGTTTATAAAGTAGAAGAAGTAATTGCAAAAGGGGCAGTTACCGACATCGTAAAAGTACCGTTTTAAGGTTTTGATTGAAAAATTAAAAGCTATTATTTTGATGATAATAGCTTTTTTTTATTTTTAAAAATCCACAATTCATCACGAGACTTGTTTTTGATTAACTTTGCTAAAACCCCTAAATCTTAATCTATGTCTTCTACTCTTGCACTTAGTATCTTGGTTGGCTATTTTGCTTTGCTTATTGCCGTGGCACTTTACACCTCTCGTGGGGCCGATACCAATACTTTTTTTACAGCCAATAAGCAGTCTCCGTGGTATTTGATTGCCTTTGGTATGATTGGAACGTCTATTTCGGGCGTAACTTTTATATCAGTGCCAGGGGCCGTTGGCAAAAATATGTTCTCGTATTATCAAGTTATTTTGGGGAATCTCTTGGGTTATTTTGTAATCGCCACGGTACTCATGCCCCTTTATTATCGGCTTAATCTTATCTCTATTTACACCTATCTCGACAAACGTTTTGGATATTGGTCTCATAAATCGGGGTCGTTTTTCTTTTTGCTCTCACGTACTTTAGGCTCGGCGGCGAGGTTATTTTTGGCGGTACAGGTGTTATACTTGGCAATTTTCCAAAGTTTGGGGGTTTCGTTTTGGCTTACGGGTTTTATAACCATCGCCCTTATTTGGGTTTATACCTTCAAAGGGGGCGTCAAAACCATTATCATCACCGATACCCTCCAAACCTTCTTTTTGTTAACGGCCTTAGTGGCAACTATTTATCTCATCTCTAGTCAGTTAAATCTCAATTTTTCTGAACTATTCAATACTATTTCTGAAAGTAAATATTCCCAAATCTTCATATTCGATGACATAAAACACCCACATCATTTTTTGAAAGATTTTGCCTCTGGGGTTTTTATTGCTATTGTTATGACGGGCTTAGACCAAGATTTGATGCAAAAAAATCTTACTTGCCCCAACATTAAAGAAGCCCAAAAAAATATGTTTTGGTTTTGTTGCACCTTTGCGGTGGTGGTTATGCTTTTTTTAAGTTTGGGGGCTTTGTTGTATATCTATGCTGGCCAAACGGGCTTTGTTATTCCCGCCAAAACTGATGAATTGTATCCTTCTTTGGCCTTAGGAGGGCATTTTGGAACGCTCGTGGCCGTTACGTTTTTGTTGGGTATCACGGCCGCAACCTACGCCAGTTCCGACTCTGCCCTTACTGCCCTCACCACCTCGTTTTGTATAGATTTTATGAATATCGAAAAATACGAAGAAGCCCAACGCAATCGTATCAAGCATTATACCCACTTAGGTTTCTCGGTTTTATTTTTGATAATTATCCTAGCCTTCAAGGCATTGAGCCAAACTGATGTGCTGGACGCAGTTTTTAAAATTGCAGGCT
>JAYWHL010000606.1:0-2178 GCA_043777715.1 Cytophagaceae bacterium
GCTTCAACCAATTATTATCGGAGGTAATCATACTAGACCTCGTATTCTCTATCGACTCTATCATTACAGCCGTTGGTATGGTGCAAGAACTTTGGGTAATGTACACAGCCGTAGTCGTAACGGTCGTTATTATGTTGTTGGCATCTGGGCCAATCAGTTCATTTATTACAAAACACCCTTCGTTCAAAATCCTAGCACTCTGCTTTTTAATGATGATTGGTGTATCACTTTTGGCAGAGGGGTTTCAGCTTCAAATTCCGAAAGGCTATATCTATTTTTCGATGGCATTCGCTTTTTTGGTTGATGTAATCCAAATGAAAACAGTAAAATAGCTATCCAATTGCTAATCATTTTTTATGGAAATGATACGATGATGATAGTTTTGTCGTACCAAAAAACATTAGCATCAGACCAATTTAATATTCGTAATTCCTCATAAAAGCCATTTGATTTAATCATAAAATCAAATGGCTTTTATGTATGTATTTTTATTTTTTGTTTAACGTTTGTGCTACTTTATTAAACAAAGCATAAACAGAAAAAATACAAGTATTTAGCAAAAAACAAAACAGCCCCAAAACAAGTGCTTTGGGGCTGTCTAAATCGTCAATAAACGTCATGATAATTTGAACTACAAATATATAGTAAAATACCAATCAAATTATTTTTTTGTGAAATTATTTTGGAGATTTTAATACAAATTGAATTGATAAATTCAAGAAAAGTAGATTTAGAGCATCTAAAGGGATAAAAACAGGCAATTGATTTAAAAGAAAAAATCCTGATAGCCGCCACTATCAGGATTAGAAGAGTATCATACTAGCCCAGTGGGCTAATTGATGATACAAATATACGACTATCAAATGTTAATATGCAAGTGTTTTGTAAAATATTTTTAGAAAAAATTAAAAAAAAATAAAATTATATGTCGGTGTATCTATTTTTCAACAAAAATCAATCAAAAATCGTAACCAAAATCACTTTTCTAGCAATTCTGTATTCATTTCCTTCTATAAAATCATTTCAACAAAAAGGAGTCATTTATTTTTGAGGAGAAGAAGCTATTTAAACTTATTTCTTTCCGTCAAAATTGACTCTTTTTCAACTAGACTTTAGCTTTCTTATCGACCGTAGCGATGCTACGCTCGTTCCACTACGGCTCAAAACCTTCGTCTAGTCAAAAAATAGCCTAATTTTACCCTAAAATTAAAAGTTTAAACAGCTTCTAAGTTTTCATTGCCCCATTCAATGCCTAATTTTGTAATTCTAAAAAAAAGAATTTTTCAATGACAGACCGATATAACCAAAGAGGCGTGAGTGCCTCGAAAGAAGACGTTCATAAAGCTATTGCAAAGGTTGATAAGGGGCTTTTTCCGAAAGCCTTTTGCAAAATTATACCTGATATCCTTGGAGGCGACCCCCAATATTGTAATATCATGCACGCCGACGGTGCAGGTACAAAATCATCATTGGCCTATTTGTATTGGAAAGAAACAGGCGATTTGAGCGTTTGGAGGGGTATAGCCCAAGACGCCATAGTGATGAATACCGATGATTTGATATGTGTGGGGGCAACTGATAATATGTTGCTTTCGAGTACGATTGGTAGAAACAAAAATCTGATTCCTGGCGAGGTTATCGCTGAAATAATAAACGGAACAGAAGAAGTTTTACAATTATTGCGAGATAATGGTATCGGTATTTGGAGTACAGGTGGCGAAACCGCTGATGTCGGAGATTTGGTTCGTACCATTATCGTTGATAGCACAGTAACGGCCCGCATGAAACGCTCGGAGGTAATCTCTAATCACCGTATCCAAGACGGCGACGTAATTGTGGGCTTGGCTTCGTTTGGGCAAGCTCTTTACGAAAAAACCTATAACAGTGGCATGGGTTCTAATGGCCTTACATCAGCAAGGCACGACGTTTTGGCCAAATACCTAGCCAAACAATATCCCGAAAGTTTTGATCCCGCCCTTCCCCAAGATTTGGTTTATAGCGGCCAATACCAATTAACCGACATTGTAAAAGATACCCCCCTCAATGTTGGAAAATTGGTACTTTCTCCTACTCGTACGTATGCACCCATTGTAAAATCTTTACTCAAGAGTCTTAGAGGGGTTATACATGGCATGGTACACTGTTCGGGTGGGGCCCAAACCAAGGTGTTACATTTTG
>JAYWHL010000607.1:0-6020 GCA_043777715.1 Cytophagaceae bacterium
TCTGAATAACTTGAAGAAAACCAGTTTTTGTAAGGAGACTTATCTTTAGAAAACCTCACGTCTCTAGCAATTCGGTAGGTACAGTTTTTAACCTTCACTCCGTCCATATTTTCAAAGAGCGAAAATTGATTTAGTAAATCTTCAACCACCTTTTCGTGAGTTTCTTTAACTTTTTTATATCTTTTCTCTTCTGCATAAAACCATTCTCTATTATTGTTAATGGCTAGGTCTTTCAAAAAATCAAGAATAATAGATTCTACTTTCATATTTTCGTTTTTAGTATAAAATGTTGAAATTGCAACCCAAATTTAGATAAAAAAACTCATGTCAAGAATATTAACAGGGATTCAAAGTAGTGGCAGACCACATTTAGGCAATTTACTCGGGGCGATTTTGCCAGCAATTCAATTATCACAAAATCCAAACAACGAATCCTTCTTTTTTATTGCCGATTTACATTCCTTAACTTCTATTAAAGACGGGCAGTTATTAAAAACAAACACAAATGCCATTGCGGCAGCGTGGTTGGCTTGCGGGTTTGATACTTCAAAAAACTGTTTTTATAGACAATCGGCCTTAGCTCCTTTCCATACAGAATTGGCATGGCACCTAAACTGCTTTACGCCATTTCCGATGCTATCAAATGCAACGAGTTTCAAGGATAAATCAGAAAATTTGGCTGATGTAAATGCTGGCCTTTTTACTTATCCAGTGTTGCAAGCGGCTGATATTTTGTTGTATCAGGCCAATATTGTTCCTGTTGGCAAAGACCAAAAACAGCATTTAGAAATCACGAAAGAAATAGCAAAGGCATTTAACCATAAAATGAAAGTTGATTTATTGGTACTACCCGAAGCAAAAATAGATGAAAATGTGATGGTAATTCCTGGCACTGATGGCCGAAAAATGAGTAAATCTTATCATAATTTTATTGATATTTTTGAAACCGAAAAAAATCTACTTAAACAAATAAAAACCATCGTTTCGGACAGTACGCCCCTAGAAGAACCCAAAAACCCTGACCAGGACCTTACCTTTAGTTTGTTAAGTTTGGTGGCTTCTGAGAGTGATTTAAAAACAATTCGTGAAAAATATTTGGCTGGGGGCTATGGTTATGGACACGCCAAAAAAGATTTGTTTGAGATTATTTTAGAAAAATTCAAACAAGAACGCCTACTTTTTAATCATTATTTAGAAAACCTTGACGAATTACACTTGAAACTGACAGAAGGCGAACAAAAAGCCAAAGCAATCGCTGAAAAAACAATTAAGAGCGTTAGAGAAGTTTTGGGGTATTGAAGCTGTTTAAACTTATTTCTTTTGCCCTAAACGAGTTGTTTTCAGCCCATACTTTAGATTTTTTGTCGTCCGTAGCGATGCTACGCACTCGAAAAAATCTTCGTATGGACAAAAAACAACCTCATTTTGACCTAAAACCAAAAGTTTAAACAGCTTAATTGATAAAAACACTCCAAATGAAATGAAAATAAAATACGAATGGAAAAATTAGACGTTGATTTGTTTCTATGGTTAAACTCCTTTCATAATTCATTTTTTGATGGTGTTATGTTATTGGTTTCCAACAAAAAAACTTGGATTCCTCTATATGCAGCAATGTTAATTTGGCTTTTTTTCAAAGAAAATAATAAAATTATAGCAAAATTATCCCTAATTTTTCTTTCAATTTTGCTAACAGACCAAACTTGTTCGGGTATCTTAAAACCACTCCTACACCGCCTAAGACCCTGTTACAACGAAAAAATAAGTCAGATTATCCATCAAGTCGGTGATTGTGGGGGTCAGTTTGGTTTTGCTTCTTCTCATGCTGGTAATAGCTTTGCTTTGGCAATGGCTTGGCATTTACTTTTTTTACAAAATTCAAAGTGGAAATCCATACCCTTTATTTGGGCATTTGTAGTAGCTTATTCAAGAATCTACCTCGGTGTTCATTATCCTGCTGATATTCTTGTAGGTGGACTCATTGGCATTTTTTATTCATCAATTCTCTATTACATTTTTCAAAAATTTTCATTAAACAACTAAACACAAAAATTGAATGAAAAAAATCACGTTTCTCTTTTCTTTATTTCTCTCTCTTTCTTTTACAACTTTTGCTCAAAAAAAAGAAGCTATCGTCGGTATTTGGTTGAGTGAAAAGAAAGATGGAAAAATTGAAGTTTATAAAACTGGCGACAAATATTTTGGTAAATTGGTTTGGATAAAAGACCCCCTCAACAAAGAAGGTAAACCCAAATTAGATGTAAATAATCCAGAAATTACCAATAAAACCAAAACGATTTTGGGAAGTACAATTCTCAAAAACTTGTCTTTTACCGAAGATAACACTTGGGAAGATGGCACAATTTATGACCCAAACAATGGCAAGACCTATTCTTGCAAAGTAACCTTGGTGGACAATGGACAAAAACTAAATCTAAGGGGTTTTATAGGTTTTTCTTTGATTGGTCGAACATCTTCTTGGACAAAATCAAGTTTATGATAAAAATTAAAGGCCAAAAAACGCTCGGATTCAAAAAATCATTACCTTTGCGGGAAAATCAATAATATGTCAAATCCAGTAAAGATATTCGCAGGGGCTGCATCAAAGAGTCTTGGCGAGCAAATATCCATCGCTTATGGCCGTCCAATTGGTGCATATACCAACCGCATATTCAGCGACGGAGAAATGTCTCCAAGTTTTGACGAGTCGATAAGGGGTTGTGATGTTTTTTTGATTCAAAGCACTTACACGCCCTCGGAAAACCTAATGGAATTATTGTTGATGGTTGATGCCGCCCGCCGTGCCTCTGCTCATTACGTAACGGTGGTTATGCCTTATTTTGGGTATGCCCGCCAAGACCGAAAAGACAAACCAAGAGTACCGATAGCCGCAAAATTAGTGGCCAACTTACTTTCGGCTGCGGGTGCAGATAGGCTTATGACCATGGATTTGCACGCTGGGCAAATTCAAGGATTTTTCGATTTTCCAGTTGATCACCTTGAAGGAAATTCGATTTTCGTACCTTATATTAAATCATTGCAACTCGAAAATCTTGTTATTGCCTCTCCTGACGTTGGGGGCGTGGGCAGAGCTAGAAATTTTGCTAAACATTTTAATGCTGAAATGGTAATTTGTGATAAGCAACGAAAGCGAGCCAACGAGATTGCCTCAATGACGCTTATTGGAGACGTTAAGGGAGCGAACGTAATTTTGGTTGATGATTTGATTGATACAGGGGGAACGCTCTGTAAGGCGGCACAATTATTGCTCGAAAAAGGAGCATTAACGGTTAGGGCAATTTGTACCCACCCAGTGATGTCGGGAAAGGCTCACGAAAATATCTTTAATTCTATGCTTGAGGAACTCATTGTTACCGACACGATTCCTTTACTGCAAGAAAATCCCAAAATCAAGGTGTTGTCGGTTTCAAATTTATTTGGCAAAGCCATCGGTAGAATCCGAGACCACGAATCGATAAGTGAGTTATTTTTAAGAGTTTAAGTATCTATTTATAAACGCAAACCGAGGGTAGGGTAAATCCGAGAGGCGGAATGCACAAAAGCAAACCAATGAAAAAGTTAGAAATTGTAGGTTACAAACGTGAAACCGTAGGAACAAAATCTGCAAAAGACCTTCGCAATGAGGCCCTTGTACCGTGTGTATTGTACGGTGGAAAAGAAAGCGTTAATTTTTACGCTCCAATGATTCTCTTTAGAGATTTATTGTATTCTCCAAATGTATATGAAGTAGAGCTAAACATTGAGGGTAGCATTTACAGAGCCGTATTGCAGGATTCACAGTTCCACCCCGTAAACGATATGTTGCTACACGTCGATTTCCTAGAAGTTGATGATGTCAAAAAAGTAAAACTGAATGTTCCTGTAAAATTTATGGGAAGCTCAAAAGGCGTTTTGATTGGCGGTAAGTTGTCAGTTAAATTACGTTCACTCACATTGAAAGGTACAGTAAACGATATTCCTGATTTCGTTGAAGTAAACATCGCCCACCTAGACCTAGGTAAGTCGGTAAAAGTAGGAGAAGTAAATGTAGAAGGAGTGGTTATTCTAAACTCGCCTTCCAACCCCATCGCAACGGTAGATATTCCTCGTGCATTGCGTGGAAAAATCGGTTAATATTAATTACCTTTTCAAAAAGCCTCGGGGGAAACTTCGAGGCTTTTTGTTTTGGGTTCTTTGAAAAATATTTACTTTAATCTAACTTGCAAAAAATAAAAATATATTCATGAAAAAAACAATCCTGTTCATTTTAAGCATCTTGGTAATGGGTACTACTATTGCCCAAACCAAAAACCCAAGCGATTTTTTTGAAATCCCTTATGGGTCAAAGTTTCAGCCTCATCACAAAATTATCTCTTATTTTGAGCATTTGGCCGCCACAAATCCCAAAAGGGCAAAATTGGTTTCTTATGGCCAAACCAACGAAGGTCGCCCTTTGATGGTATTGATGATAGCCTCAGAAGAGAATTTCTTGAAATTAGAAGAAAATAGGCTAAATAACTTAAAAAGTATTGGGCTTTTGGCTGGTACACCTACTCAAAAAACAATACCAATTTGTTGGCTTAGTTATAATGTCCACGGAAACGAATCTTCTGCAACAACTGCCTCTGTACCAACAGCTTATGACCTTCTTGATTCAAATAATTCAATCAGTAAAAAAATATTATCAAATACGATAGTCTTTATCGACCCTTGTATAAATCCTGATGGATACGACCGATATGTAAATTGGTACAACCAAAAGGTAGGACAAAAAATGAACGTTAATGGTAACGATTGGCAACACAACGAACCTTGGCCAGGTGGGCGTTTTAATCATTACTGTTTTGATTTGAACAGAGACTGGGCCTGGCAAACTCAAATTGAAAGCAAAGGAAGACTTGCTTTATATCAAAAATGGATGCCTCATCTTCACGTCGATTTCCACGAACAAGGCGTTAATTCCCCTTATTATTTTCCACCCTCGGCCAAACCTTATCACGAGGATATTACGGCTTGGCAACGTGAAATGCAAACCGTTGTTGGGGAATTTCAAAAAAAATATTTTGATAAAAATGACTGGCTTTATTTTACCAAAGAAAATTTCGACCTTTTATATCCTAGTTATGGCGATACTTATCCAACCTATAACGGAGCGATTGCCTATACCCTCGAACAAGGTGGTTCGGGCAGGGCGGGGCTTGGCATTATCGATGCAATTGGCGATACTCTAACACTTCAAAAGCGATATTTGCACCATCATGCCTCAGGATTTGCTGGATTAGAAGCTATTTCTAGTCGTGCCGAAAAAGTTATTGATGAGTATATCAAGTTTTATGATAAAGCCCGAAATGCACCAATTGGTTTGTTCAAATCCTATATCATCAAAAACAAAACGAGCGACCCAAATGTAAAATCTTTGCTAGAATTACTTGATAAACAACAAATTAAGTATGGGACAGTTGGGAAAAAACTAAATATTGTTGGTGCATATAATTACAAAGACGACAAAAATGAAGGTCTTGTTGCAGAAGCCGAAGATGTATTAATCTCAGCTTTTCAGCCAAAATCTAACCTCCTAAAGATTTTATTTGAACCAAAAACAGTAGTCGAAGATTCTGTAACTTATGATATTACGGCATGGTCGCTCCCTTATGCTTTTGGGATAGAATGTTTTGGAATAAAAGATAAGTTATTACCCCTTGTTCAAGAAAACACACCTCAAAAAGCGGTCGTTTCAGAAAAATCGGAAGTCTATGCTTTTGTTTGTAGGTGGAAAGGGGTTAATGATATCAAAGTATTAACGGCACTGTTGGCTAAAAAAGTGAAGGTAAAATCGTCTGAAAAAAGTTTTGAAATTGGAAACGAAAAATTCGATATTGGTACTTTGGTAATAACCAAAGGCGAAAACCAATCTTTAGGAAAAGAATTTGAAAGTATCATTGAAAAATGTTTGGAAAATTCAACGGGGTATATAAAAGTCAATTCAGGAATGGTGAGCAAAGGAAATGATTTTGGGTCTG
>JAYWHL010000608.1:0-6005 GCA_043777715.1 Cytophagaceae bacterium
TTTAGCTTACTTTCGGCTACAAATTGGCGACCCGACACATCAGTTTCGAGTACCGTATTATGCAAAGGATTCATCAAATAATAGTTTTGTTTATCGGCAAAACTATAAGCCGAAAAGCCAAACGTATTTACCTTTATTTCTTTTAGCGTTTCTTTTTGGGTATCTAAAATCCTAATACCAGCGTTATTAACGCTCATCAAAAACTTGCCCCCCACCACGGCCGCAGGGTGGAAAGACCCCGTTGGCACAAGCATCTTAGCATATTGGAGAACGTTGTTTTCTACATAAAAAAATTGACCCGTAAAATTCTGAAACCAAACCCTCCCTTGGGCGTCTAGCATTAAATTACTGGCGGCTTTGTCGTTTTGTTTTAGATGTTCAAATCCCAAATAGTTACTGCCATCAAACCTAAAAAGCCCCTTATCAGACCCTATCCAAATAAAACCTTTTGAATCTTGCAAAATATCATAAACCGTGTTGGAAGGTAAGCCCTTGGACTTATCCATAAGCCGATAGCTAAAATCTTGCCCCATGCCAATTTGCCAGCAACCTACCATTAGCCAACAAAAAAGAAAAGCAATTTTCATTTGATTTGAGTCTAAAACTCTAATTTATACAATGTGCGGTTTATATTTCTAAAAAATCAAAAACTGCAAAGTTACTACCTTGCAGTTTTTGAATACTTAACAGAAGAATTTTGTAAAACGAATAATTTTTTTGATACAGAACTAAGGCTACAATGTTGGTCTAGTGTATTTGTCAAAAATAATAAAATTGTTTTGTAAAATTATGATGCTTTCACAAACCCTACCTTTGAGTTTACCAAATTCCGCTTTGTGTTTGTAAGTGCATAAAAAAAACCTCTCAAATTTTGTCTTGAAAGGTTTTTTTATTTTATGATTTTGCCAAGTAATACAACTATCTAGTAGCTAAGTTACTTCACAACACTTACCAATTCTATTTCAAAAGCCAAGGGCGAGTAGGCAGGAATACCCGCACTGCTCGTGCTTCGGGGCGAACTCCCTGTGCCGCCATAGCCATAAACAGACGGAAACAGGACGATACCTTTTTCGCCCAATTTTAGTTTTTTAATACCTGCCTCAAAGCCAGCCACTACTTTATTCCCTCCCAGTACAACATCGATAGTCCCCGAATCGAACTGGTTTACGTAATAAGAGGTTTCGTTGGCAAATCTCCGTACGTTGCGTAACAGTTTGCCCGTATAGTTTATTTTAATGGTTTTGCCATTAATTATCTTGTTGGTATCGGCTGTGGTTTTGAGTTTTACCACCCTCACGGTGTCGGTTTTGGCAGTAACTACCAACTTATTGGCCGCTATGTAATTCAGGATTCTATCTTCTTCGTTGGTGGTGCTAACAAGTTGAATATCCATTCTTATCACAGAGTTTGGCGGTAGTTTGGTCAGTGCGTTTGCTCCAAAACCAAGTTGTGGGGGAATAACCAACGTTGCTTTATCGCCTTCTTTCATCAATGCTAGGGCTTCTTCAATTCCTGCAATTCTGGCACCATTATTAAAGATAAAATATTCGGGTTCTTTGCGTGATTTTTCGGTACTGTCTATCACAAGGCCATCAGCGATGCGATAAGTTACCTGATAAATACCTACTTCTTCGATGTCTTTTGGGCTACGGGCATTGGGTACATTGCCAGGCTGAATACTATAATACAAACCCGAAGATGTTTTTTGTAAGCTCAATTTTTGAGCCGCAAGGTATTGCTGAATCTGCAAGTCGGCACGGGCATTGATGCGGTCTTGTTCGGAATCTACCTTACACGAAGCCAGCCCCAAAGCCAAAACCATTAAACTAAAAATCAATTGTTTCATGCTAAATAATGTCCTATACTGTCACGAAGGCGTAGTATAGGACTTTAATGATTAATTTTTAATGATTAATTTTTAATGATGAATGACTTTGCAAAAGCTAATCATTCATCACTTCCTAACTCATTTTTATTGTTTCTTAAAATCTTTCATTTCAATATCAAAAACCAAGATAGCATCTTCTGGAATGGTAGCGGCTGGGCTTTGAGTGCCATAAGCCAAGCCCGAAGGCAAAATCAAAGTAGCCACTGTGCCTTTGCTCAACAACAAAAGCCCTTCGTCCCAACCTGGTACTACTTGGCCTTGGCCTACTGGAAACTGAAACGGCTGGCCTCCGTTTTTGTCGGTACTATCAAAAATCGTTCCGTTCATCAATTTGCCAGTATAAGTTACCGACACCACGTTACCTTTTTGAGGCAATGGCCCAGAACCCGCTTTTTTGATGATATAGGTCAAACCCGAGGCCGTGGTTTGGGCGTTTGTGATTTTGTTCTTGGCCAAATAATCAGCAATTAACTTGGCATCTGTTTTTACTTGGTCGGCCTTGTGGGTTTCCATGGCCTTCATAAACTCATCTTTGTTTTGTACTTTGAGGAGTTTTACTGTAAATTTAAGGTCAGAGCCTTTGCCCACAAAAGCAGGTAATGGCTGCATGGCTTTACCAAAAAGTGAGTCGGCACTCACAAAAAACGTAGCACTGTCGCCCTCGGCAAGCATGGCTAGGCCTTCTTCAAACGAACCCTTAAAAGCCGAAGGTTGCAATACTACTTTGAGTGGTGTGCCTCCCTTGTAGGTATCGTTCATTACCGAATCTTTGGGGTTGGTTACTTTCAACAACAAGTGCATCGTAAGGATATCGCCAAGTTTGGCTTTTTTGCCTTTTTCGTTATGGTCGTGCATCTGATACTTCAAACCAGAGTCGGTTACGGTTACTTTGTTTTTGTCGCAGGCAATAAATAATACTGAAGCTAAGGCAAGGAAAGTTAATTTTCTAAACATCATTGGGGTTTTGGGTTGGTGTAATGCCTCTTTTGGCTTTACTAATTATAAAAAATAACGAATAAATTGGGTTTTTATTTTGGTGGCTAAAGTGATGTTTTGGCTTTTTGTTAATTCATCACATTGGCCTTTAACTCTTCTTGATATATGGGCAAAATGCTTAATAACTTATCAACTGTTTTCTCTAAACCAATGGTCGATTTTCCTCCAGCGGCGTTTTTATGGCCTCCTCCTTCAAAATACGTAGAGGCCAATTCATTCACAGCAAACTGATTGATAGACCTAAACGACATTTTTATCATATCGGCTCGTTCCACAATAATTACCGCCATCACGATTCCCTCGATAGAAAGGGCATAGTTTACAACGCCTTCGGTATCGCCCGTTTGAGAATTATATAACTTCAGTTCTTCCACGTTTACATAAATATAGGCCACGTGAAATTCGGGCAAAACCACTAATTTCTGTGAAAGCACATAACCCAAAAATTTGAGTTTATCCACCGACGTACTATCATAAATCAAGCGATGAATACGGGTAGTGTCTGTACCTATTTCTTTGAGTTCGGCTACAATTCTGTGTACTTCGGGCGTTGTGTTGTCGTACTTAAACGACCCCGTGTCTGTCATAATCCCTGCATACAAACACTCTGCGATGGGTATATCAATGAGGTTTTTATGCCCCATGGCCACAATAATTTGATAAATCATTTGGGCAGTAGCGGCGGCGGTACTATCCGAAAAAGTAATTTTGGCAAAATCTTCTGGCTTTAGGTGATGGTCTATCATCACTTTATCAGCTTTGGCATTTTGCAACACTTTTTGCATTTCGTGTACCCTAGATAAAGCGTTGAAATCAAGGCAAAAAATTACCTCGGCATTGGCAATCAGTTTTTCGGCTTTGACCTTACTGGCATAGTGCATATAGTCCAAAACGCTATCGTTGCCTTGCATCCAGTTCAAAAATTTTGGATAATCAGAGGGCGTAATCACAGTAACTTCATGCCCTAGTTTCTGTAAAAAAAAACACCACGCCAACGACGACCCCAGTGCATCGGCATCGGGCTTGAAGTGTGTAGTAATGACCACCCTTTTGGGACTACTCAATAAGGCTTTGAGTTCGGGTATTAACTGCATTTGGGGTTTTTAATAGAAATTTAGATTTATAAAACACTAAACTTATTTTTTGAATAAATATAAATAACTAAAAATCAATGAGTTAAATAAATTTATTAATTCATGTTTTGATAAACTATATCCAAAAATGAGGGGGCAAAGGTAGTAAGAAAAGCTAAGAAAAAAAACCCGATTATAGTACTTAAAGCCGTAAGGTTGCGTAATTTTGCGGGCTGAAATACGTTTTCAGTATAATCTAATGTTTACAGCGTAGTTTTATCAACAACAAACACAACCAAATTATGTCGAACAGAACTTTCACAATGATTAAGCCCGATGCCGTTGCAGATGGCAATTCGGGGGCTATCATCAAAATGATTGAAGAAGCAGGTTTTAAAATCATAGCCATGAAAAAAACAGCCCTAAGCCCAGAACGTGCTGGCCAGTTTTATGCCGTTCATGCCGAACGTCCTTTTTATGGCGACCTATGCAAGTATATGTCGGGCGGGGCGATTATTCCAATGATTTTAGAAAAAGAAAATGCCGTGGCCGATTTCCGTACGCTAATTGGAGCAACCAACCCTGCCAATGCCGATGCAGGAACAATACGTAAATTGTTTGCAAAATCTATCGAAGCCAATGCCATTCATGGTTCAGATTCTGACGAGAATGCCGCCATAGAAGGCTCGTTTTTCTTTGCCAATACCGAGCAATTTTAAGAATAAATATCAACTGCAAGTATCAACCGCAAAGACGCTAAGCCACTAAAAAACATTGTGTCTTAGCGTCCTTGCGGTTTATTAATGGCCTAAGTCTTAAACCATTGTCATTTTGAGAAGAGAATTTTGAGCGATGAGGTCGAAAGGCTGAATCATTAAATTTAAACTAAACTTTACAGTGTTTGGGCTTAATTCAATAGTTCTGAGTACTGGAGAATTGCTTTACAATTTGTAAAATTGCCCCGTAATTAGTTACACTATTTATAAAAAAACCTGAAACTCAACGCTTTGTATTCTTTGTGCCTTTGTGGTTTATACTGTATTTATTTTTATGATTGGTGGTTTACCAAATACCTTTGCGGAAATATTTTGTAAAATTGTCCAGTATTAAGTAAATAGCTCTGAGTGCTGGACAATTTCACAAAATATAGCATAACACAGAGATTGGTCTAAGAATATTGCTTTCGCAAAGGTGTTTGGTGAGCCACCAACTACGGAAAAGGCTATCAATAATTAGCTACTGACTTGAAATACAGGGAATTACAAATTCAAAAACACCGATTATTTTCTGCCAAACCCTTTCTTACTTGTTGAGGTATAATGTCCTGTACTTTTTACCAAAAAAGCGTGCCATAGTTCAGACCATGGCACGCTTTTGATTCGGTTAGGCCAGTGGCCGCTATTTTAGTTTTACCTCAATTTGCAGTTCGTTTAATTGGGCTTGGGCAATGGTCGATGGCGAGTCTATCATCACGTCTCGGCCGTTGTTGTTTTTGGGGAAAGCAATAAAATCTCGGATAGAGTCCACGCCCCCAAACAACGAGCAAAGCCTATCAAAACCAAAAGCGATACCTCCGTGTGGGGGTGCCCCGTACTCGAAGGCGTCCATCAAAAAGCCAAATTGTTTTTTGGCTTCTTCTTCGCTAAAGCCCAAAATACCAAACATTTGTGCCTGTAATTCTTTCTGAAAAATCCTAATAGACCCTCCGCCAACTTCCACGCCATTGATTACCATATCATAAGCATTGGCACGTACTTTGCCCAAATCTGAGCCTTCGAGCAGGGCAATGTCTTCTGGTTTTGGGCTTGTAAAAGGGTGGTGCATGGCATACCAACGGCCTGTTTCGGGCTTGTTGTCTTCTTCGCCATATTCTAAAAGCGGGAAGTCCAACACCCAAAGTACTTTATAATCATTAGGATTACGAAGCCCCATGCGGCTACCCATTTCTAGGCGAAGTTCGCTCAATTGCTTACGGGTTTTGTCGGCAGAGCCACTCATTATGAGTATCAAATCGCCTTTTTCTGCACCAAACTCGCTTGCCCAAGCCT
>JAYWHL010000609.1:0-2173 GCA_043777715.1 Cytophagaceae bacterium
GACCTTTGGAAAGTACCCTCGGCAGGTGGCAATGCCCAGCCGCTTACTTTTCATGATGCCCATGATTTTATGCCTGTTTGGAGTGCTGATGGCAAAACCGTTGCTTTTGCCTCAGACCGTTTTGGTAATTTCGATATTTTTACGATTTCGATTGATGGCGGTGAAGCCAAACGCCTAACCACGCATTCGGCTAATGAATATCCTTACAGTTATGGTATTGATAATCAAACGATTGTGTTTGGTTCAGCCAGAATGGACTTAGCCCAAAACCGTCAGTTTCCAACGGGTTCTCAACCTGAATTATATGCCGTTTCTGTAAATGGCGGCAAGGTAAATCAGCTTTTAAGCACGCCCGCCGAAGACATTAAGTATAGCAAAGATGGCCAAAAAATGGTTTATCACGACAAAAAAGGAGGCGAAAACCAATGGCGAAAACATCATGTTTCGTCGATTGCCCGAGACCTTTGGCTTTATGATTTGCCAACCAAAAAACATACAAAACTTAGTACTTTTGCTGGCGAAGACCGTAGCCCAATTTTTACAGACAACGACAAAAGTATCGTGTATTTGAGCGAAAGTAGCGGGAGTTTTAATGTGCATAAAATGACTTTAGCAGAGCAGAACAAAAACACGGCCTTAACTTCTTTCAAAAAACACCCTGTTCGGTTTTTGAGCCAAGCCCAAGACGGTACGCTTTGTTTTGGGTATGACGGCGAACTGTATGTGATGAAAGCCAATGCCAAACCTCAAAAAGTTGAGGTAAAATTAATGAGTGATGTCCGTAAAAATAACGAACAGATTTTGTCTGTGAATGGGGGAGTTCGAGAAATGGCCGTTTCGCCTAATGGCAAAGAAGTGGCTTATGTTTTTAGAGGAGAGGTTTTTGTGAGTGCCGTAGAAGGTGGCCAAACCAAGCGAATCACGAATACGCCCGAACAGGAAAGTGGCGTTCAGTTTTCGCCCGATGGAAAATCGTTGGTGTATGCTTCGGAAAGGGGCAATAGTTGGAAGATATTTGAAAGCAAAATTTCGAGAAACGAAGAGCCGTATTTTTATGCCGCTACGCTATTGAAAGAAAGTCCCTTGGTTACCAACGAAAAAGAAAATTACCAGCCCGTTTATTCTCCCGATGGCAAAGAATTGGCCTTTATTGAAGATAGAATGACTTTCAAGATTCTGAACCTTGCCTCAAAACAAAGTCGTATTATCTTGACAGACAAAGAGTTATTTTCGATGGGGGATAACGACCAGTATTTTCAGTGGAGTCCTGACGGCAAATGGATACTTTTCGATTATGCCATGCCAGGTGTTGCCCCAGGCGAGATTGGCTTGATTGCGGCAGATGGCAAAGGCAAGGTAATTAATTTAACAGAAAGTGGTTTTCAGGATTTTAGGGCAAAATGGGTAATGGGCGGCAAGGCCATGTTATGGTTTAGTAACCGTGATGGCCTCAAAGCCGTTGCCCAAAGTGGAGGTTCGCAGGCAGATATTTATGGTATGTTTTTTACGCAAGAAGCCTTTGATAAATTCAAATTGAGCAAAGAAGAAACCGCCTTGGCCAAAGAAATTGAAGAAAAAGCCGCAAAGGCAGATACCACCAAAAAGAAGACCGTTAAAAAAGATTCGTTGTTAGTGATTGATTTACAGGATATTAGTCTAAGAAAAGCAAAACTAACGATACATTCCTCTAGTTTGGCTGATGCCTTGATAAACAAAGACGGCGACCAGTTGTATTATCTCACACGATTTGAAAAAGGTTATAATCTTTGGAATACAAACCTTAAAACCAAAGAAACCAAACAGGTTTTGGCACTAAACGGAGGGGGAGGGGCTATGGTTTGGGATAAAGAAATGAAAAGTATTTTTTTGAATGCCGATGGTAGAATTGTTAAAATAGATCCCAGTTCGGGAAAGCAGGAGAGTATTTCGGTAAATGGAGAAATGAATTTGGACGTATCGGCCGAGCGGCAATTTATGTTTGAACACGTTTGGCGGCGTACCAAAAAAACTTTTTACACCGCCACTATGCACGGTGTAGATTGGGATAGCTACAAGCCCGACTATCAAAAATATCTGCCTCATATTGGTACAAACTACGAATTTTCGGAAATGTTGAGCGAACTTCTGGGCGAGCTAAATGTTTCACATTCAGGCTCTAGTACGGGAAGTTTTC
>JAYWHL010000610.1:0-2170 GCA_043777715.1 Cytophagaceae bacterium
TTTCTAAAAAAACGCTATCGTAAAACTCTTTTGATGTTCCCATATCTTTTTGAGTACAAAAATAATCAAAAAGGACGAATTTATTAAATTATAATTACTCAAGTACTTGGACAAAATTAGTTTGTACTATTCATGTCGTAATTATTTGTATTCCAAGCCCTTAGCCTACGGCTCATTGCTTGCGGCCACTTACTTGCCTTTGTTCAACTCCTCTTGCCAAGCCCTTAGTTCGTCCCATTTGCCATTGGCGGCCAAAAGTGCCTGTGCTGGCCAAGTACCAGGGTCGTGTATGCGGTAGTTTGCCCCAGCTTCATTGAGCATCTCTTTGATAGTGTCTGGGTTTGTGTTGGCCAATTGCCCAAAAGTATTTATTCCTTTTGATTGCAAGAGTCCATTGATTTTGGGGCCAATTCCTTCAACAATCGTTAGGTCGTCGGGCATGGTGGTTGCTCCAGCAAAAGTATTGACAGCAACCGAGCTTTTTCTACAATCGTCAAGGTCGTTTTTACGGCCTATGATTTGCAGTTGAAGGTCTTTGATTTTGGCAGCCAAAACCAAACGAGAAATCCACCAACCGATGATGGTTGCCAACGAAAGCAATATCAGTATTTCGATAATGGCCGTTGGTTTATGTTGTGCATCTAGCAGTATTATAGTTAGCATTTTTTTAGCATTTAAAGATGAGTTATTCTTTACCCTTATTGAGTTCGTCTTGCCACGTTTTTAGTTCGTCAAAACGCCCTTCGGCAGCCATTTTGGCTTGTGCTGGCCAAGTAGTAGGGTCGTGCATTTGAAACCTAGACCCCGCAGCCACCAGTATTTCTTTGATGCGTTCGGCTGAGGTATCGGCCAATTGGGCAAAGGTCAAGATAGCCTCGTTGTTTAGCAATTCTTCGATTTTTGGCCCAATGCCTTCTACAATTTTCAAATCGTCGGGTGTTATGGGTACAGCCACCACGGGGGTAACTGCCTCTATCACAGGGGCTATGGCTTGTGGTGCTATGTAAGCGGGTGTGGCAATTACCACTTTTTTACTCGCTTGGCAATCGCCCAAATCGCTTTCCAAACTAGCCAGTTCGGCCTCTAAATCTCCAATTTCGCTTTGTTTGGTAATGTATCCAATGATATAACCAATAATAGCCGCCACCAACAACATCAATAAATGTTGCCACCAAGCGTCTGCTTTCAGGAGTGGGTTTAATTCAAACATATTTTTATTAATTTTGAGTTAATGATTTTATTGAACAACAATGGCTACTCTACGGTTGGCTTTGCGGCCTTCGGGCGTGTCATTGCTAGATTTTGGGTCGGTTTCTCCTTTGGCAGTTGCCACAAGTTGATTGGCCGCAATACCCATTTTTTCAAACTGCTGCATAACCGCATTGGCTCGTTTTTCTGATAACTTCATGTTGTTATCGTCGTTGCCTTCGCTATCGGTATGGCCAGTTAATGCCAGTTTTTTGCTTGTATTTTTAGCTAAGTACGCTTTGGCATCTTTCAAAAACTTTTCGTTTTCTTTTGTTTTGATATAACTAGCACTCCCTGTTTTAAAATACAAATCCATTGGCTTAAACACCGTTTCGTAACTTTCGGCTTCGGCTAGGCCCTCCTCTGTTTTGGCGGCTGGCATTTCCAAGCCACTAAAATCAAACGATAAAGCGTTGTGGGTAGAGTCGGTTGGGCTAAAACCAAGGTCGGTCATTTTGCTGGCCGTCAAGATAGCCTCAGCAGGAATACCCAATTTGGTAAGATATTGCTTGATACCATCGGCACGGGCAAGTCCTAAATCAGCAAAAGTAGTAGTGTTTTGTTCGGCAGAAGTATAATGCCCTGTGATGGTTACTTTGCGGCCAGAATTTGCCGAAAGATAAGCCGCCAACGAATCTAACTTAGTACCTAAATTATAAAAATTGGCCTCTGCACCTGATTTCTTAAAGCCAAAGTTTCCATCGGCCATTAGGTGCAGTTTGTCTCCGTCCATGATACTCAACGAAGGAATGGTATAAGCGGGGGCGGTGGCCACGGCGTCGTCGCATAATTCTTTGATTTTGCAAACGTGCCACCAAGTAGATAGGCCGCACCACACAAAAAGGGCGACCCACCAAAGGGTTTTGTTTTGGAACATAAAAAATAAAGTTTAGGGTTGGGAAAAATAAATGCAAGGACTTTG
>JAYWHL010000611.1:0-2170 GCA_043777715.1 Cytophagaceae bacterium
GTAAACCTAAAAACCCAAAAACTCCTTGATTTTGGCGTTCAAACCGTGTTTTGGATTTTTACGGCCAGTCAAAAAATAATGGTTGCCCACCAAAACCAAGACTGGACAATTTCGACTTGGTACAAAGATATTGAGTTGCTCGATGGACAGTTTTTTAACATTGGCCAATACCTTGATTCAGAAGGGATTGTGCTTTGATAATGTTTAATCCCAAATAAATTTTATTTTTAAACTATAAATTCAAAACAAATGACGCTTAAAGTTGGACTAATTGGTGGGGGTTCTTGGGGAACAACGGTGGCTTCGCTAGTTGCTAAAAATTGCCCTACAACGCTCTGGGCTAGGGACTTACAAACCGTGAGCGACATAAACCAGCATCACAGAAACGAAAAATACTTGGCGGGATTATCATTAACCGAATCGCTACGGGCCAGTAATTCGCTCAAAGAAACCCTACAAGATGCCGACGTTGTGTTGATGGGTGTGCCTTCGCAATGCTGCCGAAGTGTTTTGGAAGAAGCCAAGCCTTATATTCGGCCTTGGGTGCCTATCGTTAGTTTGTCTAAGGGCCTAGAACAAGGTTCCAGAATGCGTATGACCGAGGTTATCGAAAGCATTTTGCCAGCCCACCCTGTTGGTATTTTGACGGGACCCAACTTGGCCAAAGAAATTTTACAAGGCCAAGCCGCTGCCGCCGTTATTGCCATGGTTGATATTGGGATTGCCCAAGCCCTACAAAAAATTTTTATGTCCGGTTTGTTTCGGGTTTATACCAATACCGACGTTGTGGGTTGCGAGTTGGCCGGGGCCTTAAAAAACGTGATTGCCATAGCAGTTGGTATGGGCGATGGCTCGGGGGCAGGCGATAATACCCGCTCGGCGGTGATTACAAGAGGCTTGGCCGAACTCACCCGCCTAGGAATGGCCATGGGCGGACAAGCGGCTACTTTTGCAGGACTGGCCGGCATGGGCGACCTAATCGCCACTTGTACCAGCCCACTCAGTCGGAACAGGTACGTGGGCTTGCAGTTGGGCATGGGGCGGTCGTTAGAAGAAATAATTACCGAAATGTCGATGGTGGCCGAGGGCGTAAAAACCTGTGGGGTGGTAATAGAACTAGCCAAAATTCATGGCGTGGATATGCCCATAACCGCCGAGGTAAATAAAGTTGTAAACCAAGGGGCTTCGGTAAAAGATGCCTTTAGAGGGCTGCTAAGGTCTAAAACTGGAGCAGAGTCGGACCCTGGTTGATAGGGCATTTCCAAGTTTTTTAAAATATCTTAAAAATAAAATCCCCTCTCCTATTTCTGTAACTTTTCTGTAACTTCTAAATCCTAGCTTTGTATCATCAATTAATAAAGAACTAAAAAATCTAACAATACAAAGACAATGGAAAAGAACACCACCCCAGCAAAAGCCGTAGTTACCAAAGCCGTAACCACAAAACCAGTAGCACCAAAAGCAACAGCAAAGCCTGTTACGGCTACATTGAGTACATCAGTAAGTGAGATTGCAGAAGAAATAAAAGAGACTTCGGTTGAAATCAAAGAAATTGTGATGGATACTGTAAACGAGATTTCTGAAAAAGTAGATTTTACAGAAAATGTTGAAAAAATCAAAACTTCGGTTAATGTTATCAACAACCAATTGAAAGATTCGGCCAACGAAATTGCCAAAGAAGTAAAAGAAATGACAACCGAAATCAAAGAAGTTGCCATGAAAGGTATTAAAGAAATTGGCAAAAAAGTTGATTTGAACGAAAGTCTTGATTTGGTAAAAAACACAGCCAAAAACATGAATACGCAATTGAATGAAAACGCACAGGAGTTCAAGAAAACGGCTTCTAAATTGGCCAACGATGTGGTTGAAAACATCAATATTTCTGACCGTTTGAACACCGTAAAAGGTGCAGTAAAAAACGCCAATGCTTATGCCCTCGAAACATCTAACAGACTGATAGACAACATGGAAGCCAACGGCATGAAATGGCAAGGCGTAACCGAAAAAGCCGTGAAAACAGGTCTTAAACTAGCAGAAAGCCAACAAGATTTGATTTTTAGTACTTTAGAGGCCGTAAAAACACAAATCGGTACAACGACTACTCGTTTCAAAAAACTCTTTTCTAATCAATAAGATTAATTTTTAGAGCGCAAAAAAAAGCCCTGTTTTG
>JAYWHL010000612.1:0-2170 GCA_043777715.1 Cytophagaceae bacterium
CTTTTGCAGGTGGTGGCGGAGGAGGCAGTGGCGGAAGTGGAGGAACTGCTTATGTAGGGCCGAATACGGGGGCGAGTGTAACGCAGAATGTTGGGGCAACCTTGCCATCAGACGTAAACCCTCAAGAGTATTTTCAAGCATTAGCGGCTTTGGGGATATCTAGCCTTGACGACCTTCCTGGAACACCAATCTTTGTACTGAAAGGGGCTTATGCAACAATTAAGGAAAAAGTTAGCCTAACAATGGCTCTCATCAGGTATAAGTATCGGAATACAAGTGTGAGTGATGAGAGAATTTTTGTTGATGCTTATAAAGCTCTTGTTAGTAACCCTCTTCATCTCACTTTAGATATTGCAGGTTTGGTAGAAGGTCTTGGGGCAATACCAGATGCCATAAACGGAGGAATATATCTTTTAGAAGGAGATAAAGACAATGCTGCCATATCGTTTGTATCAGCTACACCTATCGTTGGTACAGCCGCTACTACTGCAAAGTATTTGGCTGCATCTAAGTTTTTGGTTAGGCTATCTGACGGATACTTAATTTCAAAACAAGGACTGAAACTTGGTATTGATTATTTAAGACGAGGGGAGGATAACAGATTACTCCATGTAATGAAACATATTGAGGATGCACCAAATCGAGATTCTGCTCATGGCGTATTTAATAATTTGTCAGAATGGGGCGATGTTATAGCCAAATTAGATGAAGCGTGGTTGATAGCAAAAACTAATAATATTCCGAAACAAATTGGAGCAAATGGTAACTGGGGCTATGTAATACCAATGCCAAACGTAGGCTATCAAGGGGGAAATCCTTTACTTGCTGGCCATGGACAAACTTTGAATCAAATGGTACTTATTTTTAAGGCCAATACCACCGAAATCGTTACAGCCTATCCAGTTCCTGTTGGTTATATAATGAATTAAACTATATTTATATGAAATTCGAAAACTTAGCTACTACGGATAACGGCGATTATTTTTTTACTTTTTTTGACGAAAAGCCCTATGAAGCAGAACTCTATTTTTATTATCTTGACGATTTTTTTAAGGAAAAGAGTAAAATAGAGGATGCTTACGATAGGGCAATCGCAAATAAGAAAAACTTACTAGCCTTTCATCGTAAAGAAATAGAAAAAATGACAATAGGGCAAAAGAAGTTTTTCCCCATAGTATTTGAAGACCAAGGAGTTACTGGATTTTTACTTGAAATACTTTCAAGCGAAAATATCATTACTCATCGTGCTGCCACTCCAGAGCATACAATGGGTTATGCTTCAATGTTTTATGAAAAAAAACTATTTTTCGATGCCGAAAAATCATATACTGTTTCCAAAGGCTATGAAATGTCAAAGAAAGAATTTTTAAAGGCTTTTGATGGTTTGATAGCGAGTATTGATGAATAGTTTATTTTATCACAGATTTTTAATTCTATAATGTACGAGTCGTGCCACGCTTTAAAAGCATGGTACGGCTTTTTTGCAGAAATTCAATTTCACAAACAAGACTTAATATTTGACAATGAAAACGAATAAAACAAAAGTCAATTTTAGAATGCTTGGCATCATTTTTTGCTTACTAAATGGCCTAAAAGGTCATGCAAAAACACTACATCAAATCGCAGCGAAAGACACAATTATATTTATTTTCAATGATTCTCTTGGGAAAGCCTCAATAGAAAAGGTAGTAGTAGGAATAAAAGAAAACAAGGTATTCAAAAATAAGGGAAGAATTATTGAAAGAAAAGAAATGCTTTTTACCTATAAATGTTCTAACGCTTTTTTTTGGAGTAAAAACCATAAAAAATCCATTCAGTTTCCCAATTCTTCTACTACATTTAAAAGTGTTTGTAGCAAAGAAAGTCCTCAACTACTACTACATATATGGTCGCAATCTATAAAATGTCGGCTTTTCATTTTTAATGAATCCAGTAACAAAATGTACGAGGTTGATATGTCTATGATATTATAGGTAAATCAAAATCGTAGCACATCCAATGTGTTACGATTTTTTTCCGTGGTGGTTTGTCCCCTGACAAGACACCGATGCGAAAGCAATACTTTTTTCTCGGCCTCGTCCCACGACAGGCCGAAATGTGCGAAGAGTTAAAATACTATTAAATACCTGATAAACAGATAATTATAATCGGCGTATTGCTTTCGCAAGGG
>JAYWHL010000613.1:0-2166 GCA_043777715.1 Cytophagaceae bacterium
TGATGGCCAATCGGAGAACGCTCGATGCCAAACTCGAAAAAATGACGATGTTTTTTCCAATAGTGGAATCTGTTTTAACCGAAGAAGACGTTCCCAACGATTTTAAGTATTTGTGCGTGCAAGAAAGTTCGCTCATTGGCGATGCCGTTTCGTCGTCGAATGCAGTGGGTTTTTGGCAATTCAAAGCCGAAACCGCTCGTGATTTTGGTCTTAGGGTAGATAACGAAATTGATGAACGTAAAAATATTCATGCCGCTACTCGTGGAGCTTGTTTATACCTCAAAAAAAATAATGCCATTCTCAACAATTGGGTATCAGCCTTAAATTCCTATCGCTTGGGCTTGGGTGGCGTTAGTGCCATTATTCCTAAAGATTGGGCATTTGCTTCTGAAATAGCTGTGAGTGCCAACACCGACTGGTATGTGTTGAGGGCATTGGCTCACAAGATTGTGTTTGAACAAGAACTAGGCAAATATACAGGCGGCTCTAGGCTACAACTCATTGATTATAAGTTTAATAGCGGAAAATCATTAGAGCAAATAGCTCAAGAATTAGAGATAGATGCCTCGCTTTTGAGGCAATATAACTTATGGCTTGGGGGGAGTAATATCCCCGACGACAAAGAATATATGGTAACTGTACCCGCCGCCAACGACCAAGTGGAGGCCATAAGAACAAAAGCCATGTCGGCTGCTAATACCAATTTTATTAAGAATGATATTGGTTTTCCAGTGTTAAAACGAGTAACGCCTTCGCTCAAAGACAAAACGCTACCTATTTTTTATGAAATAAATGGCCTTGCGGGTATTTTGGCACAAGATGGCGACTCGCCTTTGTCGTTATCGATGAAGGCCAATATTCGATTAGATAAATTTATGGATTTGAACGACATGGACGATAAGGTTCGGATTGTGCCAGGCGAGGTGTATTATTTAGAGAAAAAAGCTCGTAAAGCTGCCGTTCCTTTTCATACCGTTAGCAATGACCAAACGCTTTGGAAAATCTCACAGATTTATGGTATCAGAATGAAGTTTTTGTTGAAATGGAATCGGCTTGACCAAATCGTGAAACTACAACCTGGCCGAGTGGTGTATTTACAGAAAAAACGCCCAAAAGATTCGCCAGTTGAATATTTGAATTTACCAACGCAAAACCCAGTTCCCGACAAACCAATTTATAAAAACGATAAAAATACCAAATCAGAGCCTACCTATCAACCTAATATCCCTACCGAAATCCCTCAAATTGTAGAGCCAACTTCTCCCAATGTTCCAGCTACGGGAAGTCGCAGGGTTACAACCATAGAAGAAGGTGCAAATACGGCTAACATTCCCAATACCACGCCAGTCGATAAGCCTAGTAATCAGCAAAGTACAAAGGTTATTCCTCAACCAGAATATCGCCCCACGACTGATAAACCCGTGGGAATTAACCAAGAAAAACAACAAAATGCTAGGCTTCGGGTGGTTACACATACGGTGTTGGCTGGGCAAACGTATTTTGCTGTGGCTCGCCAATACGGTGTGGCGGTTCAAGACGTTTTTGCTTGGAATAATGTAGATGCCAACTCGCCACCGCCTCTAAAAACAGGTCAAAAACTCAAAGTATATGTTATTTCTGATGGCATTAGCCCTGCCCAAGTTCCAGTTGTGCAACAGCCTGTTACGGCAGAACCCGTTGCACAAGATGTTCAGTATCATACCGTTACAAAAGGAGATACGGCGTATAGTATCTCTAAAAAATATGGTATTACGATAGAAAAACTAAAAGAACTCAATAACCTTGGAGGCACGGGCATATCGCTAGGCCAACGCCTAAAAGTGCAATAGGTTTTTGGTCAAAAGGTTAAGGGGCGAAAGGTTAAGGGGCAAGGGTCAAGGGTCAAAAAGTTAAAAGACAAGGGTTCAAAAAACGTAGGTGGGGTTTCAAAACCTTGCCTACGTTTTTTTGTGCATAAAGAATCACTTAATTCACTAAATATCAGTACTTTAATAGCAAAATTACCTTACTTAGGAGCTAACAAAGGATAGGAAATTTTTGGAATATTTTTTTTACGTAATAACCCTTAAATTTTCTGTACTTTTGGTTTTATACATCTGTTAATCAAATCTTTATGCTTCTCTTTTTTTACTTCGCCCCAGTTTTATTGTTGATTTTTGCTTTTGC
>JAYWHL010000614.1:0-16969 GCA_043777715.1 Cytophagaceae bacterium
TTGACAGAAAATTTTAGTCTAGGGCAAGAATACATTGAAATTAAGAAAATAATTTCAATCAACATTGTTTACTTTGACCTCGGACAAGGACAAGATTACATTTATAAAGGTGGAACAGTTTTTAAAGGACTTCATCAACACGACACTTTGACACTTTCAAGCAAACAGCAAACTGCTTTTTTGAAAGAAAATATATCAGATATATTTCCAGAATATTACATTATTAAAGTTAATAAATTCAATAATATTGCTACCGACAGTTTAGATGAATGGATTTACTTTCTGAAAAATAGTGAGGTAAAAGATGAATTTAAAGCAAAAGGGTTAAAGGAAGCTGGTGAAGTGTTAGATTTTATGCGACTTAATGAAGAAGAACAATATAGTTACAATCGCTATATGGAATATCTAAGTTACAAAGCAAGTGAAATTCTTTCTCTGAAATCCGAAGCAGAAGACCGAGTTCGACAAGACGAAAGACTAAAAGCGAAAATTGAACTTGCAGAAAATGCCATTTTAAAAAGTTTTGACAACACTGTTATTTCTGATTTGACAGGTTTGGCAACAGAACAAATCGAAGAAATACGAATTAACTTGATGAAAAAATAACTGTGTCGCCAATATTGCACTTATGAAAGAGTGCCTAACGTAAGTATCTGATTATTAGCAACTTGTTTTATAATTTAAATCTTAAAATTCATCATATTCTACTGTGTTTAAAAAAATACTAATTGCCAATCGTGGAGAAATAGCCCTCAGAATTATCCGTACTTGTAAAGAAATGGGCATTAAAACAGTAGCGGTTTACTCTACCGCCGACCGTGAAAGCCTTCATGTAAAATTTGCAGACGAAGCCGTTTGTATAGGCCCACCCGCCAGTAAACTTTCGTATTTGAGTATTCCAAATCTGATTTCGGCTGCCGAGGTTACTGGGGCAGATGCCATACACCCTGGCTATGGTTTTTTGAGCGAAAACGCTGAATTTTCGAGGGTTTGCCAAGAATACGGCATCAAATTTATTGGGGCAAGTGCCGAGATGATTAATAAAATGGGCGACAAGGCCACGGCCAAAGCCACCATGCGAGCGGCGGGCGTACCTGTTGTGCCAGGGTCTGATGGTTTGATAGAAAGCGTAGAAGAAGGCAAACGCTTGGCCAAAGACATTTACCCCGTAATTATCAAGGCCACCGCAGGAGGTGGCGGGCGTGGTATGAGAATTATTAAGCACGAAGACGAGTTTGAAAAACTTTGGGACGATGCCCGTACAGAATCGGCGGCGGCTTTTGGTAACGATGCGATGTATATGGAAAAATTTGTGGAAGAGCCAAGGCATATCGAAATTCAAGTAATTGGCGACCAATACGGCAAGGTTTGTCATTTATCAGAACGAGATTGTTCGATTCAACGACGCCACCAAAAATTGGTCGAAGAAACGCCTTCACCCATCGTAAACGAAGACCTCCGCCAACGCATGGGAGCGGCGGCCATTAAAGGGGCATCGGCCATTGCTTATGAGGGTGCAGGTACGGTTGAGTTTTTGGTAGATAAAAACGGGGACTTTTATTTTATGGAAATGAATACCCGTATCCAAGTAGAACACCCTATCACAGAGGAGGTTACAGATTTTGACCTCATCAAAGAACAAATAAAAGTGGCCGCAGGTATTCCAATTTCGGGTAAGAATTATTCGCCCCAAATTTTTGCAATGGAATGTAGAATTAATGCCGAAGACCCCGCTAATAATTTTAGGCCAAGCCCTGGCAAAATCACAAATCTACACCTCCCAGGCGGGCATGGCGTAAGGATAGATAGCCACGTGTATGCAGGCTATACCATTCCGCCAAATTATGATTCGATGATAGCCAAACTGATAGTGAGTGGCCAAAGCCGAGAAGAGGTGCTGACTAGAATGAAACGAGCCTTACAAGAGTTTGTGATTGAGGGTATCAAGACCACGATACCTTTTCATATTAAATTAATGGACGACCCAGGGTTTCAGTCGGGTAATTTTACGACCAAGTTTTTGGAAAGTTTTGACTTTTCTGATTTATAAGATTGAGTACTTGAGCGTTTCTATATATCTCTACAAACAAAAAAGCCGAGCATTAAACTCGGTTTTTTTGTTTGTAGTCTCTTTTTTTTACATTTGTAAGACTAACATAATATCAACAATAGCGAAGGGCTAAATTTTCCAATATATCATGGCATCTATTCATTATCCTCGTACTTTTCAAGGTTTTCTTAACTGGAAACCTGAAACTCGCTATAAATATGAGTGGAATAAAGGAAAAATAGAAAAAACAGACAAAATGAAACAATTAGAATTTTTTATTTTGAAAGCCCTTAGTCGGCTTTTCGTGCAGACTTTGGCCTATAAAAATGGGGCTGAACTGCTAACCGAAGGAGATGTTTTGACATCAGAAGAACAATTACGAAGACCTGATATGTCGTATTATACCCAAAGTCAAATCATAGAAACTACCAAAAATATTAATCAAGTACCAGCCTTTGTTATCGAAATTATTTCTCCGACTGATAATCAAAATAAAATTTTAGAAAAAATTATTGAATATTTTGCCGCTGGCGTTCAAGTTATTTGGCTGATTATGCCTAACCTTCGTCAGGTTCATGTTTATACCTCCCCCAAACTTGTTCGGATTTGTACCGACGACGACGTTTGTTCGGCAAAGCCAGTGCTACAAGATTTTGAAATATCAGTAAATGATTTACTCAAATTGCCTAGTTAAAATTACTGTTTGTGTGAGACATCATTACCAAAAATTCGAGTATTTATGCTCGAATTTTTGTGCTTTATAGACTTGGCACGAAAATTGTTTTCGATTTTCCTAACAAACCCATTCAGAATTATGCAATGTCTATCTTCAAAACTGATTCTATTTTTAGGATTCCTGCTTTTTCAGCACCTTAGGCTTTTTGCCCAAGATGTTCACTTGCCCAGTATTATGCCTACGGTTTCGGCCACAGTGCCTGTAAGTAAAAAACTAGATTTTAATTTCACGTCGTTTTGTGTGTTTAGTGTTTCTAAACAAAAAGTTTGGGGCATAGAATATCCCTCGCAGGGGCGTTTGTTGCTGGTACAACCCAGTTTGATATATAAATTTTCTCCAAAATTAAATGTGGCGGCTAGTTGGGCATATATCGTTCCTAATCCTTTTACGCCACAAAGTGGGACGGTTTTTTGTCCTTGGCAACAGGTGGCTTTTAATCACAAAGTAGGCAATGGCAAGATAAACCACCGTTTACGGTTTGAGGAATTGTTTAAGCAAAAAGAAAAACTCAATCAATATTATCGTACTGGGCGGATTCGATATCAGATTGGGTATCAGGTGTCTTTACAGGGAAAAACCCTTGAAAAACGAGAATTTTATTTGAATGTGAATCACGAAAGTTTCTTAAACGTTACGGGTACGTATTTACAACCTTTGAGCGAAAACTGGAATTATGCAGGTATTGGCTATGTATTGCTCAATAAATCTAAAATCGAAATTGGCTATATGGGAATGAGTATGGCAAGAAATAAGCAACTCGATAAAATCAATTATAATTCCGTGCAGGTTTCGTACCTATTTAACTTTACACCTGCTAATCTGATAGACTGGTGGTATCATTAAAACATCTAACGCAAAGTTTTTTGCGGAATCAATATCTCTTAATTTTTATTTCAAAAAAGCCTTTGATGTTCAGTCAAAGGCTTTTTTTGTGAGGTTGTTTTAGTTTTTCCAATATATCGGAATTTATAATTTAATTAATAATTCATTATAGCTGACACAACCTTTGTGTATTATCTAGCGTATTACTATAAAATGGTCATTATTTATATATTAAATTTCAATAATTTTACTAAATATATTTTTAATTCCTAAATATTGGAATGATATTTGCAACGTAAATAATAATTAAATTTATAAAACATGAAAAAAAATTTACTAACTCTTTTCTGTATTCTTACAGTTATTTTGTCAAAACCAGTCCTTGCCCAAACCATGCAAGACGGCCTAAAGATGTCTAACAAGCAGTTGTGTGTGGTGGCACAGTATCAAACCGAAAGTTGGAAAGAATATTGGGAGGGTACTCGGTTTAGAACAAATCCTAACTTGGGTACATTCACGGCCAATAGTGTTACGTTGATGGCGGCATACGGAATCAGCGAAAAGCTGAATGTAATTGCAATGTTGCCCTACATTCAGACTTCGGCTACGGCAGGCACTATGCGAGGGCAAAGTGGCTTGCAAGACCTTAGTGTGGCACTGAAGTATGATTTTTTAGACTACAAAAAATTCAGAATGTATGGTGTTTTGGGGGCTTCGACACCCGTGAGCAAATATATCCCCGATTTCTTGCCTTTTTCTATCGGCTTGCAAGCAAAAACGGCCTCGTTTAGGCTCATTGCCCATCAAAAAATTGGGCCTTTGCACATTACAGGCCAAGCGGGGTATGTAGCCCGAACAAAAATTACGGTGGATAGAACCAATTATTTTACAGACGATAACATTATATACAGTAACAGTATGGCCGTGCCAGACATTACCAATGTGATGATTAGGGTGGGCATGGACAAAAAAGCCTTTTTGGCCGAAGCCTTCATCGAGCAAACTAATTGTTTAACAGGCTCTGATATTCGGAGGTTTGATACGCCATTGCCTGTAAATAAAATGGATTTTACTCGGGTTGGTATTTTTGTTACATGGCATACGCCTATCAAAAATGTCTCGCTCAACTTTAATGCTTCGCAAGTACTCGATGGCCGCAATGTTGGTAAATCTACTATGTTAGGTGGGCAGTTGCAATATATAATAAATAATAAAACATCAAATTTAACGAAGTAATAAAGGGTTGGTGGCCTTATGGTCTATTACCTAAAACTAAAATTAAAAAATATGAAAAAAATATATTTACTCCCTGTTTTGGCTGGTTTGCTCACGATGGGCTGTTCAAAAGAATTAGATTCAATAGAAGTTAAGCCATTAGTGCCAGTATCGAACGATGCCGAGGCTGGCACTTGGAAACTATATTTGGGTACAGTGGCCGACTATGCTGTAAAAGCCCCTTCTACTTCGGCAGACTATACTGCCGAATTGGCAACGGCCAAAAGTACAGTAGCTGGCCTGAGTGCCGAGCAAAAAACGGCCTTAACTTATTGGCAAGCGGGGTCGGTGGCACGATGGAATGAAATAGCTCGCCGCCTTTTGGCTAAATATAATCTCCCGCCCGAACCCAACGAAGACGGAACGTATCCAGTGCCATCTTCGGCTAATCCTGATGCTTATCCGCTGTTTCCATTTGCCAATCCGCCTTATGCTTCACGAGCGTTGGCTTTGTTGAGTGTGGCTCAATATGATGCTTTGGTGGCCACTTGGAACTATAAGTTTAAGTATAACCGCAATAATAATGGCGATAATTTGCCCGACTATCCGTCGGAGGAAGCCGTTGTTGCGGCAGCTTCGGCCAAGGTTTTGAAATTTTTATTTCCTAGAAGTGTAGAAACCACGGCATTAGAAGCCCAAGCCCAAGAGGCTAAAATGGCGGGCCTTTGGGCAGGCAAAAACGTACAAACAGATATAGATGCAGGTATGGAATTGGGTAGTGCCGTTGCCGACAAAGTGATAGCTTATGCCAAAACAGATGGCATGGGGGCTGCGGCGGGTAATCCAACTATTTTACAAACACTTTCGCAAGCGGCCGTAGAGAGGGGCAATACTGCCCCTTGGAAAAGTTTGGACATACCCGCCCGCCCAGGAATGTTGATGCAGTTTGGGAATGTAAAAACATGGAATTTTGATAAAAGTACCAAAGAGGCCATTCGCCCAACGGCACCTCCTGCGGTGGGTTCGGCTAAATTTAATACCGAGTTAGACGAAGTAAGAAAGTATGCCGACAATACCACAAGAGAGCAATGGGGCATTATACAGTTTTGGGCAGATGGCCTAGGCTCTACAACACCTCCTGGCCATTGGAATAAAATTGCCGTTGATTTATTGAAAGAAGCTAATTTTTCGGAAGTGCGTTTTGCCAGAACGATGGCCTTGATGAATACCGCCGTAGAAGACGCTGGGATTGCTTGTTGGGACGCCAAATATTATTATTTTACGGCACGACCAAACCAAATAGACGGTAAAATTAAAACCGCTACGGGTACGCCTAATTTCCCTAGTTTTACCTCTGGACACTCCACGTTTTCGGCAGCAGCGGCTACGGTGCTTACCTATGTTTTTCCCACCAAGCAAACTTATTTAGAAGATTTTGCCAAACAAGCCTCCGAGTCAAGAATTATGGGCTGTATTCATTTTCGTTCTGATTGTGAGGCTGGTTTGACCCACGGTAAAAAAATTGGCGAATATGCTGTGGCAAGAGGCAAGGCAGACGGGGCAAAGTAACATTCAACCAAACGTATTAAGTAGCAGTGAGCAATAAGCTATATGCTATAATCTTGACTTATAAGTAATTACGGTATTAATAGTTACAAATTTTGATGTCTAAGTACTTACAAGGTTACGTTTTTATATCAGAAAAAATCTTAAAAAATAATTGTTAAATAAAAGTTATGTTATGACTTACAGTACATATTCTCTGAATGTGTACTGTATTATTTATAAGTAGCTAAGTAACTGCAAGCACATAGCCTACCGCTTATTGCTTGTGGCTATCTAAAGCTCTTACCCTAAATTAAATTTACACAAATACTCAAAGAAAACGATGACTAAAATGTTTAAAATGATTTTATTTCCATTGATGCTTTCTGCAATTATTGTTAGTAATTGTAATGGCCAATATTCGGAAATGAATACAGAATCGGCCAAAAAGAACGAAGCTCTTATTCAAAAAAACAATTCATTGGCCATTGGTGGGCCAAACCGAAAATTGGCTGTTGAGTTTTTAAATGGCCTGCTCAATGCCCGTGATATTGCATACATAAGTACAAAAGCAGCTCCTAATATTAGTTTCAGAACCTCGTTTGGGTCGGTGCTAACGGGCATGAGTGCCGATGGCGGTTTGGCCAAATTGCCAGGGGCTTTAGATAATATATTTTTGGGTTTTACCATAGAACTCGAAGATATGATTGTAGAGGCCAATAAAGTATATCTAAAAGTTGTTTTTAGGGGCATTCATAGCAGTGCCTATTTGGCTACACAAGCCAGCAATAAACCCTTTAAGGTTGATGGTTTTGTGAGGTTAATTGTTGCCGATAATAAAATTGCCCAAGGATTTGTTGTGGCAGATTTTGCCCAAATACCGAATCGAATTAAATAAATTAAGTGGCTATTGTCTTGAAATACAGGAGATTACAATTTTTGCAATAGGAAAGGCGTGCCACGCATTATCAATACAATTACTCACAAAAAAATGCAATTAAAATTTACTTTATTGGGTATATCCTTCAACAAAAACACAACTAATTTTTATCAAAAGGTTACTTGTTTTTTTGTTCTACTTTCACTCACCGCTTTGGTAACCTTTGCCCAAGAAAAAACCCTAAAAGGCAAAGTTCTTGACGCCAAAACTAGCCTTGGCCTTGAGGGTGTTACGGTAGCAATAAAATCTAGTAATAGGGTTATGATTACGAACGAAAAAGGCGAGTTTGTTCTTACAAACATCACTAAATTTCCGCTTACGATTCAGGTAAGTTTTGTAGGGTTCAAAAGCCAAGATATTTTGGTTAATGGTCTTAATCCGCTCACTATCAGCCTACAAGAATCCATCAATCAATTAGAAGAAGTGGTGATTTCGAGTGGATATACGGTTCAGAAAAAGACAGAATTTTCGGGGTCGGTTGCCAATATTTCTCCCAAACAATTACAGAATAGACCTGCCGTTAGTTTCGACCAATTGTTGGGCGGCCAAGCCACGGGCATTGATATTATTCAGCCAACGAGTGTGCTTAATAGTACGCCCGTGTTGCGAGTGCGGGGCATCAATACCATAACATCGGGGCTTTTTCCGTTGGTGGTGGTTGATGGCGTTACGGTTTTTGTTGGCTCGGTGGGGGGGATGATTGGCAACAATCCTTTGTCGGACATTAACCCCAACGATATTCAATCTATTGATGTACTGAAAGATGCTTCGGCTGCGGCAATTTATGGTTCTAGGGCGGCTAATGGTGTGATGATAATTACGACCAAAAAAGGTAAAATGGGTAAGCCAAAAGTGGGATATGATACTTGGTTTAGCGTAAGTACGCCCTATAATTTACCCAAATTGTTAGCTGCCGAAGACTACGTAATGATAAAAAACGAAGCCCTTGCCAATGCTGGAAAAACGGCTGGTTTCAATCTGATGAAAAACCCCGATGGTAGCACCGTAAACACCAACTGGTATGACGTTGCCTTTAGGCCTGGGCTTTCTCAAAACCATAATATTAGCCTTTCGGGGGCTTCGGAGGCCACTAGTTACTATTTTTCGGCGGGCTATACCAACCAAAATAGTTTTATCAAAAACAATACTTTTGAGCGTTATGCCACAAGGCTAAACATTGCTCATCAGGTAAATAATTCACTAAAAATCGGGGCAAATCTCACGTATAGTAATGGCAAAAACATAGGGCCAAACACGGGGGCAGTGGCAAGTAATAGTTTTGGGGCTTCGTCGTATAACACCCAGTACATCACCAACGAACCATTGGCCAGAATGACCTACGTTTTGCCTCCCAATGTGCCTGTTTATAATCCTGATGGTTCGTATAGTATTCAAAATGGCAATAGTGTGGGCTATGGCCTTAATGTGCCTGCCACCGTGGGTACTATCAATGCCTATAATTTGGCCATGGTGCAAAGCCTAGATTTGAGTTCGTCAGAAAACAATACCTTGGTTGGTAATTTATTTGGCGAGTACGAAATACTCAAAAACTTGAAATTTAGAACCAGCTATGGAATAAATAATTTACAGATTACCAACAAATCATTTTTGAATCCGATTCATGGCGGAGGGGCTTCGGCCAATGGCGTGGCTACTAACACTTTTACCAAATTGTTTAGAACCGATTGGGTAAATACGCTTGTTTATAACACCACTTTGGCCAAGCAACACAACTTAACGATTTTGTTGGGCTATGAACAAATCAAAACCACGACCGATGGCTGGGGAGCTCAACAAAGCAACGTAACCGACCCTTCTTATAGCAATTATCAAGGTGGTTTTGTTAATATTTCTCCTTCGGGCAATGTGTTTTCAGAAAACGCCCTGCTTTCTTATTTTGCTAATGTTACTTATGACTTCAAGAAAAAATACCTCTTTAGTTTTAATGTAAGACGAGACGGGCTTTCGGCCTTGGCAGTTGGTAATAAATTTGGCAATTTTGGTGGAGGTTCGATTGGTTGGAATGTGTATGAAGAAGATTTTTACAAAAGATGGTCTCTGTCCAAACTCGTTGATAATCTGAAACTTAGGGCTAGTTATGGTGTGGTGGGCAATAGCGAAATTGGCGATTATCCAGCCATAGGCACTTATAATTCGTTTACATACAGCGGTGTGCCAACCTTGGCTTTTTCGCAAGCGGCAAACCCTAATCTACGATGGGAAACGAGTAAAAAGTTAGACATCGGGTTTAATTTTTCGATGTTCAACGATCGCATCAGCGTGGAGTTCGACTATTACAAAAACACCGTAGATGGCCTTATTCTCAAAGCCCCGCAGTCGCTTTCGGCGGGTATTCCCAACAACTACATCAATGCCAACGTAGGAGCTTTGTATAACCGAGGTATAGAACTGGGAATCAATGCTTTGCTTACCAATTATGGCGATTTTAAGTGGAATATGAGTCTTAATTTTTCTACACTCAAAAACGAAGTAACCTCATTGTTAAGCGATGTTTTTGTGCCGAGTGTGTTTGGTGTTCAAAACATGACAAGAGTAGGATATTCGATAGGTTCTATTTTTGCAGTGCCTTGTAAGGGCGTTAATCCTAGTAATGGCCTAATGGTTTTTGTGAATAACGAAGGCAAAGAAGTACAATACAACCACGTGGGTTCGCCCAAATGGACGTACCTAGACGGGGCAGCCGCATCAGCCATTGATAACTACAAAGATGGCGTAATACAAGAGCCGTCGTTGCCAACTTTTTTTGGAGGATTTAATAATTCATTGACCTACAAAAACTTTGATTTGAACGTCAATTTTACATTTGTGGGGGGCAATAAATTATACAATGGCACAAGGGCAACTAATTCTGACCAACGTTATTTTAACAATGGCGAATTTATCAAAAATCGTTGGACGACCCCTGGGCAAATAACCGAGATTCAGAAATTGTATTATGGCGATAATGTTTCGGCAGGGTTTTCTTTTACTAGTACCTCAAAAGTAGAGGACGGTTCGTATTTAAAGCTCAAAAATATCTCTTTGGGTTATCATATTCCCGTCAAAAACAAAGCCTTAAAAGATAAAATTGCCTCGGCCTATCTTTACGTACAAGCAGGAAACGTATTTACGATAACTAAATATAGAGGCTCCGACCCCGAAGTTTCTATCAATGGAAATTCTATCAATTCGGGTAAAGACCAAAACGTTCCACCCAATGCCCAAGTATTTACGATGGGGCTAAATGTGGGTTTTTGAGGTAAAAGTAGAATGAGTTAGTGATTGAATAATCAACATTCATCATTTGTCATTAATAATCTTACATTGTGTCTTGTCCTTAGTTGTTTTGTAATTCTAAAGCTTTGCTTTTGTTGAGTAAAGTCCTAAGTTTTTCACGTTGCTGAACAATGAAAGGGTCATTTGCCAAACTTTTTAAAGAAGTATTGACTGTGTAGGTCGAGGGGTCTGTTTTTGGGGGAGTTATTTTATTTTTCATCTTTTAGGGAAATTAAAAAGGCTAGATATTGTTGATTTTGGATGAATAATTCCCGACTTCCGTCTTCTCTAATACCCATTATGTCGAAGTAAAGTTTCATTTCATCAAGCAGTTTATTGATAATAATACGATAAAGTCTTGTACGTGTTTCTGTACTCCCAATAAAAACAATAATCTTATCAGGCTTTAGTTCAAAAAACTTAAAGATAGTTTGAATAACTGTTGCTAAAACTTTTTTCATGTCCTGATTATCACTAACGGTCAAAAAATCAAGCGTATTATCATTTTTTAAATCACCAAAAGATAACTGAAAGATAGTTTCATTGTCAGGAATGGGAGAGTATTGAACAACTTTATGAATTCTTTTTGAGTTACTCACGCTATAAAAATCAAAACGCAAAGCATCTTCTGATAACTGATAAGGATAAAAGGGTTTGTCTATTTCCATGATTCAAAGTTAAGAAATTTTTACAAAAACAATTCACTAAAAATTATATCATAAAATAATAAGAGGCATTGTAATTTGCCAAAACACAAATCAAAAATGAAAAAAATATACTTCTTCATATCCCTCATTTTTATAGGTTTAAGTGCCTGTGAAAGTGATTTTCTGAATACCTCTCCCAAAACAACTATCCCCGAAGACATTGCCTATAACACGCCAAGTAAACTTTTGGCACAGGTCAATAACCTGTATGGCCAAGTGCAAAATGCCAGTTTTTATGGCGGGAGATTCATCGTTTTTAACGAACAACGTGCTGATGAATTTGGTCAGAACGATGGTAACGCAGCCACAGGTTCGGCCGTTTGGCAACAAAGCGTAGCCTCTACCAACGACTTTGTGAACAACGTTTGGGCAGCGGGTTATACGGCCATCAACGCCTCTAATATCCTGATTAGCAAGCTCAATGGCGGTGTGGTGGTATCTGACTCTTTGGCTAAATTATACACAGCCGAAGCCAAATTTATCAGGGCTTTTTGTTATTTAAGTCTTGTTCAAACTTATGCGAAACCCTATAATTTTGATAAAAATGGCCTAGGTGTACCCCTACGCCTTAGCCCCATCACCACATCGGGTAACAACGACATTGCCCGAAGCACAGTAGGCGAAGTATATGCCCAAATACTCAAAGATTTGACCGAAGCCGAAACCGCCCTGCCCGTGGCTTATTCTACGGGCATACTCAACGTATCGAGGGCTAAAAAAAGTACGGCAATTGCCTTAAAATCAAGGGTTTATTTAATTCAAAACGATTTTCAGAATGTAATAAAAGAAACCCAGAAATTAGTGTTTGCCAATGCTCCTTTTCAATATACAGGAGAGACTTTAACGCATAGATTAGAGCCAAACATTGCTACTGTTTTTGGGGGAAGTTATACGGGAGCGGAGGCTATTTTTTCGATTCCTTTTGCCAATTCTACCACCGAAACCCCTCCCGCACAAAGTGCTTTGGCCTTTAATTATTTGGCCCAGCCCATTATCTTTTTGGCTACAACGGGTATTGTCGGTAACCCTGCTCTTAGCTCCAGTGCTGATGCCCGTGCGGGTTTGATAGGCACTAATGCCGCCAAACAAAAGGTTTTAAGAAAATTTACAATCACTACGGCTCCTTTCAGAGACTATGTTCCCGTGATAAGATATGCCGAGGTATTGCTGAATTATGCCGAAGCTGCGGCCAACACCAACGATTTGACAATGGCCGTAAATTTATTAAAAGCCGTTAGAAATCGCTCGAATCCAAGCTATGTTTTTGCCGAAAACGATTTGAATACCAAAGAGGCATTACTCAATACCATCTTAACAGAAAGGCGAATCGAACTATTGGGCGAGGGTTTTAGGCTACAAGATTTACAACGAAGACTGCAAACCCTACCTGCCAAAACGGGCTCGATAGGCACAGCCCCCTTGGTGTTGTTGGGGAGTAGCAATTATATTTGGCCCATTCCAAGCGGGGAAATATCAACCAATAAACTCATGGTGGCAAATCCGTAGGGGTAATGGTAGGGCGGTACACAGGAGCTATTTTTTTGATTATCAATTTATTAGCCTTTCTTAAAATAGAGTTTCTGAATACTGGACATTTTTATAAAAAGTAAATACAATTTACCAACTTATAATCTCATATATTTCAAGCCAATAGCCACTTATATCAAAAATCCCGTTGAATCGTACATTCAACGGGATTTTTGATATAAGTTCTTGCTTAAATGTCTTCTATCCTAAACAAGTGCATGGGCATAATGTGCGGGTCTAGTTCCACAAAATTCCATTCGCCCTGCCATTGATATTTTGCTCCTGTTAATAAATCGTGTACGATATAAGGTTGGTTTTGATACTTACCAATCAGGTTTAGCGGTAGCTGAATCCCCGCACTTTGTTTGTGATAGCCGTCTAGGTTTACAACACAAAGTATTTTATTACCATTGGCACTGGTTTTGAGATAGGCCAAGATATTGTCGTTGGGTACATTAATAAACTGGATATTATTGGTTTCCTGCAATGCCGAGTTCTCTTTTCTGGCCCGATTGGTTAGCCTAATCAACTGGGTAAGTTTGTTTTCTTTTTCCCAATCCCAGTGTTTTATCTCATATTTTTCAGAATTTAAGTATTCTTCTTTGCCTGGATACGGCTCGCTGACCATGTATTCGTAGGTAGGCCCAAAAATCCCATAACTAGACGAGAGCGTAGCCGCCAAAAACAGACGAATAAGATAAAGGGGTTCAAAACCGCCTTGGAGCATATAGGGGTCGATGTCGTGGGTGTTTGGCCAAAAATTAGGTCTGAAATAATATTTCATTTCGCCTTGGGTAAGCTCATTCATGTACTCAATGAGTTCGTTTTTGGTGGTTCGCCACACAAAGTAGGTATAGCTTTGGGTATAACCCGCCTTGGCCAATTGTTGCATTACTTTGGGTTTGGTAAATGCCTCGGCCAAAAACAACATATCTGGATATTTGGCCTTGGTTTCGGCAATGACCCACTCCCAAAAACCAAAAGCCTTGGTGTGTGGATTATCTACCCGAATGATTCGGACGCCCCATTCGGCCCAAACAAAAATAATACGTTTTAATTCTTGCCAAAGCCCTTGCCAGTTTTCGCTTTCAAAATTAATGGGATAAATATCTTGATATTTTTTGGGTGGATTTTCGGCATATTGTATCGTACCGTCAGGGCGAATCTTAAACCATTCGGGGTTAGATTTTACCCAAGGGTGGTCGGGCGAGCATTGAATGGCCAAATCTAAGGCTAGTTCTATGCCATGTGTTTTGCAGGCGGCCATCAAACTTTTAAGGTCGGCGAGTGTACCCAAATCTGGGTGTATGGCATCGTGGCCACCGAGTTCGCTACCTATGCCATAAGGCACGCCAGGCTCGTCGGGCAGGCAGGTGGTGGCGTTGTTTTTGCCTTTTCTAAACTGTGTACCAATGGGGTGAATAGGCGGAATATACAGCACATCAAAACCCATATCGGCTAGTCTTGGCAAAATGCCCTCGGTGGTTTTGAAAGTACCATGCTTGCCTTTTTGAGGGTGCGTGGAACGTGGAAAAAGCGAGTACCAAGTACTAAAACGAGCTTTTTCTCTGTCCACATAACATTTTAGTTCTTTGGCGTAGCGAGTTACATGATGTTTAATGGGATATTTACCCAGCCATTCAGTCATTAAAAAACTTTGAGCCAAGGCCAAAGCGTGGTCATAACTGTCTGAATTTCTGAATGTTGCTATGGCTTGGGTCATGCCGTCTTGGTCTTCGGGCTTGGCTTGGGGTAGCATTTCTTGTAATAGGTTTGCCCCCATCAATAATTCTACGTTCACGTACTGGCCATCTTTTATTTTGAGCGAGATTTCATGCTGCCAAGAACTTTGGTGGTTTACCCAACCCTCAAAAGTATAGACATAGTTACCTTCTTTTTCTATCGTAAAAGTTGCACCAAAACGGTCGTTACCCAGTGCCGTCATGGCCTTGTAGGTCCAGTGGGCATCGGTTTCGTGCTTAAACAACAAACGAGAGGCTAGGTGGTCGTGGCCATCTAAAAACATATCGGCCTCTACATAAACGCTTTCGCCAACGATAGCCTTGATGGCAAATTTGCCGTTATCGAGTTCGGGACTAACTCGCTCGATGATAACTCGGTTTTGTCCCCCCACAACATGAGCCAAAGCATCACTTGTAACAAGACTATTATTTATTTTTTTTGCCATGATTTTGAATATTTTTTATTGAAGGATTGGAAGCTGTTTAAACCGCATCGGCGATTCGATTATTTCTTTTGCCCCAAACGGTTTTTTTTCGGCCTCTACTTTATCTAGGAACAATCAGCAATGCCAACGATGAAGGTGGAAACAAACCATGAAAGGCTATTCCAAATTATTACTCACTTTCAGAGTAGGAATAAACCGAAAGTCTTTGAGATTGTAAGTACGAAGTTCGAGGTCGTAAACAAGGGCAGTTGCGGGAATGAGGGTATCGGGAATGCCTACATGATGCGAAAGAATATACTGTTGCTGTAACTGCATTGCTAACTGAACTATTTCTTGGGTTAATGGTAAAGAAGTAAATCCATTGAGTTTTTTACGAGTTCTGAGCAGGTCTGTTTTATCTAAAACTCCTTGATAAACTTCCATCGAAACAATGGGCGAAATGGCCAAGTTAATTTTACCATAGTTTTCAATAAAAGTAAGTACCTGGGGCTTTTGTCGGAGGTAGTCAACCAAAATATTGGTATCAAGCATCAAGATTTTCTTTTCCATGCTGTTTTACGTAACTGATTAGCAAACACAACGGTATCTATACCATTCTGAAAGATAGGGGTGTCGTCAATGGCGTCATCGTCAAGAGGTTCGTCAATGATTTTGATATATTGTCTGTAGTCCAATTTAGGAACTTCAAAAGGTAGTTCGTCAAGAACAATATCTTCTTGAATTGCTTTTGTGAGTAAATCCTTTAAAAACTCTTGTGTTGATTTACCAATGGCACGAGCTTTTTCTAAAACTCGATGTTCTAATTGAGCATCATTTATTTCAAAAGTGAGCATAGTTTTAAATTTTTTAGCAAATATAACAACAATGAAATGATTTTTTTTCAACCAAATATACGGCTAAAAGTACAACACAGAATAAATCACAAAGTAACAAAGAGCTGATATTCTGTGGTTGGTAAATAGTTTGTAATCCATTTTATATTTATTCTACAAAAAAGACCTTCGGGGTTTCCAAAGGTCTTTTTTTATCATCTACCAACCAGCATTTTGTCGCATGAGTGGATTTTTGTCAATTTCTCCTTGCGGAATCGGCCATAAATTATGCTTGGCGGTGTTGCGGCGGGCTTCGTTGCGGGCGCCAATTCTTCGAGTTAAACTATTGGTATAGTCTGGAATATCGTTGATGTCTTGCACAGAGCCTTTTGCTCCAAACGATGGTACGGCTGGGGCATTGGCAGGGTTGAGGGCTGCCCCAACCACTTGCATATTGAGGGCTTCTTGCACAATACCCCAACGGCGAATATCAAACAGGCGGTGGCCTTCTATGGCAAACTCCACAACTCGCTCTCTGTGGATCACTTGACGAAGAGCATTGGCATCTAGCGACGTTACGTTGGGCTGGCCTGCACGCCTTCTTACGGCGTTGATGGCGTCTAGCACAGAGGCATCAATACTGCCCGACTCTACTTTGGCCTCGGCATACATCAACAGTATTTCGGCATAACGCATCAAGATAAATGGCGTTTTTAGTTCCCAGAGGTACTGGTCTTGGTCGTTGTATTTTCGCCACACATAACCTACGCCCCCCACAGCACCTGTGGCACCAAATCGCCAAACACCGTTGCCAGAGGTTACAAAATCGGGATTGCCCGTTATGGCATCATACTTGGCCGTATTCCAATTGTATCTAAATATTTGGTCTGAATGTATGTTAAAAATAAACCGTTGGTTAGGGTTTTGATAAGGCAAACTCGCTGCCTTTACCATTCTTACCTCCATGGTGTCACCTGGCATATACATCGTCCACTTTAAGCGACGGTCTCGGTTTCGGCCTGGATTTGCAGGGTCGTACAGGGGCGACTCATCAATACGTTTGCCATCGGTACATTCAAATTTATCTACTAATTGTTGGGTAGGAAAATTATTGCTCTGAGCCCCCAAAGTTTGGCGGGGCGTATAACCCA
>JAYWHL010000615.1:0-5977 GCA_043777715.1 Cytophagaceae bacterium
AGTCTAATTGAGGTTAATTCTTTGTAAACAATTCTTCCTGCCAATGTTTCCGAACTTTTTGATAATAATTCGGGAGAAGCCGAACCCAAAAGAATAAACCGACCTCCTTCTGGTTTTTGGTCAATCAATGACCTTAGTAACGGAAAAAGCGATAACATTCTTTGGACTTCATCAATCACAACCAATTTATCGATATGTTGCTCCAAAAACCATTGAGGGTCTTTTTCTAAAAGAGCATAGTCGTTCATGTTTTCTAAATCAAGGTATAAAATTGGTTTAGAAACAATTCCCGACAATGATTTAACCAAGGTGGTTTTACCAACCTGACGAGGCCCCACCAAACCCAAAACTGGGAAATAGGAAAGCAGACGGGGAATTTCGTTGATAAGGGTTCTTTCTATCATTATTCAAGTAAATCTTAAATTGAATTTCAAATATACTTGAATAATTCTTAAAATGTAGTGTATTTAGGGCAATTCACACAGAGGTTGGCTGATTCTATCAACGTTGGCGAAGTTTTAAAAATTTCTTTAGCGATAACTATATTGCGATAAAAATGTGCGGTTCAATGGTGCGACTTTACAAAAATCACAAACTAAGAATCCTGAAAATAGAACCATCTTGTAAATCCTATAAATCATTCTAATCCTGATACACGGTTCAGTAAAATGCGTCTTCAAAGTGGGTAATTTCGATGTTATTTTTGTTGATAATCACGGCAATAATGTCAAACCTAATGTTGTGATTCCATTTTTGTTGAAAGGTATATTGCTCGGCGGCATCAACAATTCGCTTGGCTTTGCGGGGCGTAACGTCGTTTTCGGGCATTCCAAAACTAAGATTGGTTCGGGTTTTTACTTCTACAAAAACCAATAGATTTTGTTTTTGTGCAATAATGTCTATTTCGGCCTTGCCTAATCTATAATTTTGATGTACTATCTCATAGTCTTTTTCTAGGAGATATGCCACGGCTTTGGCTTCTCCAATTTGGCCAGTTTTGAGGTGTTGTGGCAATGGCTTTGGCATAAATAAGTAGATTAGCTGGCCGATACGCCCGAAAAAGTGGCCGACTTATTACGAATCTTAAACAGTTTTATCAGTTGTGGCACATAGTCTTCTTTCGATTCTATCGACATATAATCGGCTTTGAGTTCCTTGCAAAACTGTTCTAATTTTTGGCGATTATCTGTAAATGTTTCCTTCATTTTATCTCTAAATTCGCTCGAAGAGGTATTAATCCAAACGGTACGTTTGTTTTCGGCTTCATAAATCGGGATAATTCCCAATTGCGGTATGTTGGTTTCTCGTTGGTCGTAGAGGTGCAACACCACAAGGTCGTGTTTGCGTGCTAGGGCCTTGAGGTGGCGTTGATAGTCTTGGTCTATAAAATCAGAAATAACAAAAACTAAACTCTTGCGTTTGAGGATATTTAGCGTAAAAAGAATGGCCTTAGAAAGGTTGGTTTTTACTGAAATCGGCTTGAGTCTAAACAACTCTACCACAATCTGATACCCGTTTTTTAGCTTATTGGAGGGTTTAATGTATTTTTCTTTTTGGTCGGAATAACAACACAAACCCACATGGCTGGCTTCTTGAATGGCCGAGAGGGCTAGTACTGCACACAGTTCTTTGGCGGTGTCTATCTTGGTTTGGCCAGTGCTGCCAATGTCTTGTGAGGCACTAACGTCTAGCAAAAAAAACACAATTTGCTCTTTTTCTTCTTTAAAAACTTTTACATACGTTCCATGCCCTTTGGCGGTGTTGTTCCAGTCCACTAGGCGGAGGTCATCGCCGTATTGATATTCACGAATATCTGCAAATTCCAATCCCGACCCCTTGAATACCGATGAAAAACTGCCCTGCATTTGCGTATTTACGGCTTTTCGGATACGAATTTCGTATTTTCTAATCTTAGCAAGAAAATCTTCAACGGGCATTTTATTGGTAATTAATAGCCCCCTAGTCCCCAATGGAGGAACAAAAAGAACTGTATATCGTAAATCAAAAAATCGTACACTGTTTTAAGCTAATTTTTTGAGCATCATCATTTGTGCAGAATGGTAAATATCGTGCTGAATGATACCGTGCATGAGTTTATAAACCGAATACCTACGGCCTGGAACGATGTTTTCTAGCTTGCGGTCGGTGTAGGTATCAAAAATGTCAAGCAACTCGTTTTGGCTATCTTCAAGGGCATCTAGCATTTCTTGCCATTGGGCATCTTCAAGGCTATTGATGGTAATCCAATCGGCTTCAGAATTGAGGATAATGTCATAATTTTCACTTCCTGTTAGTTTTTCAAGAGCAAAAACCCGCCAATTGGTCAGGTGTTGTACGTATTCAGCAATATTTTTTGATGCAGGTACAATCCGTTTGGTGGCTTGTTGGGCAGTAACGCCTTCTAATACTTCTTTGAGGCTTGGGCCGTGCCAAGTTTCGCCGCCGTAGTGGCGTTCAAGGGTGTCTTTGATTCGTTTGGTTTCAAAACTCATAATAATAGGTTGATAGGGTTTTGTTAGCGTGATTTTATTTTTGTTTTGGTTTTCGGCCAACTTTGGGTCGGGCTTTTACTTTATCGGGGCGTACTCGTATTTCTTTTTCATGAAAAAACAATTCGAGCGATTCTAATATAATATCTTTTTGGGTAAGCCCCTCCCAGTAGCCAAAGTCTTTTATGGTTTCTAACAAGCCATTCGGACAATCGAAGGTTACTTTTGTAAATCCCTCTATTTCAGGGGGTTCGGGAAGTCTAACCTCTGGTTTTGGGGTAAAACTAGGTAAGGGAGCAAAATTAAAACTTTTTTCTTTAGCCATTTTGTTATCAAACTATTCTCGTAAAAACTTATCTATGCCATAAGCTAAGTAGCCGCACCAAATCCTCCGCAGTAGGAAGGACTAACAAACTGCACGTTATCAGGCATTTATACAAAAGGATAACGTCTGGACTACTTAGGAATGGGAAAACAACAACTTGTAACATTTATATGATACTTTTATCGCTATTTAAAGCCTATTTTTCGTTAAATAGCGGTGCTATTCGCCTCGAAATAGGCTATAACTATCAAGAAAATAATCAGTAAAAACCTTTATAAGTTATTATTTACCCATTCCTTAAAAGCATTAGTGCAAAAATAAATAAAAAATCGTATCAATTGAGACACTTGTCCCGCCTCCTGTCTCCAATCTCCTGCCTTCTATTTCTTCAAAGCCTTTCAATAATTTCTTTGGTTAGGTTATAATAATCTTTGGCACCGTTGCTTTCGGGGGCATATTCAAAAATATCTATGCCACTGGCTTGGGCTTCTGACAGCGAGATATTATCCCTAATAAAGGTTTTCATAAATATATCCCCCAGTTGGCTTTTGGCAGCATCTATGAGGGCATGGCTAATTTTCTTTCTGATTTTTGGGTTATATCTTGTCGCAAAAACGCCGCCCAGTTGTGTATTGGGGCTAATCATCTTGATTTCGCTGGCATATTGCAAAAAATTACGAAGCCCTTCATAACTCAAAAACTCGGCTTGGAGTGGCACAAAATAGGCATCACAAGCCACCAAGGCAATGCGGGTCATGCCCGAAAGTGCTGGCGGACAGTCGATGATGGCATAGTCGTATTGGTCTTTGATACGCTCTAAGGCCAATTTTAGGTTAAACGGAAACACGGGGGCGGCCTTTAGGGTGTCTTCTTTTACCGATAGGTTTACAGTAGCTGGCAATAAATCTACGTTACCACATTTGATAAAAATCTCGAAAAACGGTACTTCGTTTAATATAAAAGTTCCGCTATTATTTTTCAGACTTTCATGGTCTATCCCAAAACATTTGGTTAAACTGGCTTGGGTGTCTAGGTCGATGACCAATACTCGGGCATTGGCAAATTTGGCCAAACCAGCAGCAATATTTTGAGAGGAGGTGGTTTTTCCCACACCCCCTTTGTTGTTTACAATAGTAATGATTTTCATTGGGTGGCCTATTTCTAGGCTTTTAATATTGCAAGATAGATAGTTTTTTATTGGTTGGGATTGCAGTAGCCATATATTTTTACGAAAATTGTGTTCTTATTACTCTCAAACATGACCAACGCCAAAATACTTTTTGATGATATTTGCCAAAATATATCTTCTTATTACCCCTTGCAAGAAGCCAAAGCCATTGCTTTTTTGGTCTTAGAAAAAAAACTTGGCCTTAGCCGAACCGACGTGCTGATTGGCCGAGCAATAGAGCGTTTGCCCAACGACTGGGAAAATTTACAAAGCCAACTCAAAGCCCAAGTGCCAGTGCAGTATGTTTTGGGTGAGGCCGATTTTTATGGCCTTAGGTTTATGGTTGGCCAAGACGTGTTGATACCCCGCAACGAAACCGAAGAATTGGTAGATTTGGTAATTCAATATAGCAAAACAGAAGGAGGTAAACATCATATTTTAGACATCGGCACGGGGTCGGGTTGTGTGGCTATTACTTTGGCCAAAAACTTGCCTACATCTAGCGTTTGGGCTTATGATATTTCTGAAAAAGCCTTAGCCATTGCCCAACAAAATGCCACTTTTAACAACGTAGCAGTAGTTTTTGAACAAAAAGACATCTTAAAATTCCAAACGCAAACCCAAGCATTTGACATTGTAGTTAGTAATCCGCCTTATGTAACCCTGGCCGAAAAAGCCCTCATGCAAGCCCACGTACTCGACCATGAACCTCATTTGGCTTTGTTTGTGAACAACGACCAAGCCTTGATTTTTTATGAAGCTATTGCCGATTTTTGTACTGAAAACCTACGAATAAATGGCCGATTTTTTGTTGAAATAAACGAGGCTTTTGGCCAAGAAACTGCCCAAGTATTTATTGAAAGGGGTTTTGAAAATGTAAGAATAATCAAGGATATTCATGCCAAAGATAGAATAGTTTGCGGCGAGCGGAGGCGGTAAATAATGGGCGATATTAAGTAGGGAGATGTCAGGCGTGCCATGCTTCCGAAGCATGGCACGCCTGACACCAAATTCACTTTTTGTTATAGCTATCTTTTAGCCCAACCGTTTGATTAAAAACAAGTTTATCGGCTTGGCTGTCAGTATCTAAACAAAAATACCCTTTGCGAATAAACTGAAAACGGTCGTTGGCTTGAGCGTTGCCTAGGGCGGGTTCTATATATACTTCGGGTAGTATTTTTAATGAATTTGGGTTGATATAGTCTTTAAAATCTCCATCTTCGGCATTCAAATCCTCGACTGTAAACAGGCGGTCGTAGAGCCTAACTTCGGCTTTTTGGGCAGTTTGGACATTTACCCAGTGTATCGTCCCCTTCACTTTTAGGCCAGAGGTATCACTTCCTGATTTGCTTTCGGGAATATAACTACAACGTATCTCTGTGATTTGGCCATGGTCGTCCTTCACAAAATCATCACATTTTACAATATATGCTCCCTTGAGGCGGGTCATTAGCCCCGGGCCTAGTCTGAAAAAACCTTTCGGTGGATTTTCCAAAAAGTCATCTCGCTCTATCCACAATTCTCGTCCAAAGGCCACCATTCTCTGGCCAGCGGTTTCGTTTTCGGGATTGTTATCAAAAGGTAATTCTTCTGTTTTGTTTTCTGGATAATTACTGATTACTAGCTTGATAGGGTCCAAAACGGCCATCATTCTAGTAGCACTTTTATTCAAATCTTCTCTGATACAAAACTCCAGTTTGCCTACGTCTATCAGGTTGTCTCTGCGTGCCACGCCTATCATTTCGCAAAAATTACGAATGGCCACGGGCGTATATCCCCTACGTCTTAGGCCCGAAATCGTTGGCATTCTGGGGTCGTTCCAGCCACTTACGTGTTGCTCGTTTACGAGTTGGAGCAACTTACGTTTACTCATAATCGTATAGGATAAATTGAGGCGGGCAAATTCGTATTGTTGTGATGTAAATATGCCCAATTGCTGGATATACCACTCATACACAGGCCGATGTACCTCAAACTCTAAAGTACAGATAGAAT
>JAYWHL010000616.1:0-2158 GCA_043777715.1 Cytophagaceae bacterium
GAACTAATAAAATTCAGAAACAAAATAACCAACTACTGTTCGACCAAAAACAAGAGATTGAGCTACAAAGACATACTGCCGAAAAAGCATTAAAAGACCTCACAGATACCCAAAATCAATTGATTCAGTCAGAAAAACTGGCCTCTTTGGGCGAGCTTACGGCAGGGATAGCCCACGAAATTCAAAACCCATTAAATTTTGTTAATAATTTTGCAGAGTTGAGCGTAGAACTTATTCGAGAGTTACAAGCCGAGAAGTTAAAGACCAAGGCAGAAAGAGACGAAACGCTAGAGAATGAACTCCTAGATGACCTTGCCCAAAACCAAGAAAAAATAAATTATCATGGCAAACGGGCTAGTAGTATTGTAAAAGGAATGTTGGAGCATTCGAGGATGAGTGCGGGCGTAAAAGAGCCAACCGATATAAATAAACTAGCTGACGAATATTTACGGCTGAGTTATCATGGGCTTCGGGCAAAAGATAAAAATAGTTCGACAAAACAGTTTAATTCAAATTTTGAGATAATTACAGACCTAGATATGCCATTGGTCAATATGGTTTCGCAAGATATTGGTAGGGTATTTTTGAATTTAATCAATAATGCCTTTCATGCCGTGGCCGACCAAGCCCTCCATACAACCGACAAAGATTATAAACCAAGTGTGGCTGTGATTATCCAAAAAGAAAATAAAATGGCCAAAGTAAAGATAATAGACAACGGTACAGGCATGAACGAAGCCACCAAAGCTAAAATTTTTAACCCCTTTTTTACGACCAAACCCACAGGCCAAGGCACAGGGCTTGGGCTAAGTTTAGCTTATGATATTATTATAAAAGGCCATGGCGGCACCATTGACGTAGAAAGTGTAGAAGGCCAAGGAACTACTTTTATTGTGAAATTGCCTATTTAAAGGATAGCCTAGAACTATCATTATAAATCAAGGAAAAACGAAATGCCTGTTTTGATTCAAGGAATTGTGGAGTTTCCGTTGTGGCTTCAAATACTTTTATTCTTTGCTTAATAGGGCTTCTATTTGTTGAGCCGCTACTTCGTTTGGTCTTATGTTGCCCCCGTTCTGCACAACTTTTCTGTTTTTATCAATCAAAACATAATGAGGGAAACCCCTGATGTTGTACTTTTCAATCAAAGAAGCTGCCCAGCTTTCATTGGCATAAGAATTCAGGGTATTTAGTTGATGAAACTTACTGGCTTTCATCCAATCTTCTTTGCTGCTTCTCACACAAATGCTGATAACTTTTACATTTTTGCCTTCAAATCGTTTTGCTAGGGCGTTTTCGTTCGGAATTTCGGCCAAACAAGGTCTGCAAGCTGTAAACCAAAAACCAATAAACAAGACATTCCCTTCAAACGATTTCATATTTACGAGCGAATCTAACTGGTTTTCAAGTACAAAATTTGGAGCAATTTGCCCTTCTTTTAGCTTATAGTAATTTTCGTAATAGGTTTTGAGATGCTCTAAAGCATTTTTATCGGCGATACTGTCATAATATTGAGCTAGACGTTCCTGTCCACCAGTAGGCGATGTTTCTAGCGTATTATTGATTTCGTAAATGAATAAAGCGTCTCTAACGGGTTTAGAAAATGTGCTATCAGCCCATGAAAAAATCGAAAAATCTTTTTGCCACACTTTGTTGTTGATTTTTGAGTAATAAACTTGGTTCAACAAACTTAGGTATTTTTCTTGATGAATTGCCGAGGGATTGTCTAACAAAGAAGGGGTTAAAAATTTCAGGAAATTAGCATCGGGGTTTTCTTTCTGTCCAATATTGAAATGGCTTCGATACAATACTGTATTGACCCTAAGTTCGGCGTCGTTATAAATCACACTTTTTTGTTCGTCATCAATAAACCAATCTGGGAGGGTATTTTTTAGGGGATAGTCTTTTAATATTGATTGCTCAAATGTTAAGAGTGAGTCCATTTTCGAGGAATATTCCTGAAGCGTGTAGAGGTCGTTAGCAGCCATCCCTCGCCAATAATTTAAGTCAGTGCCAATTTTAGATGCCGTATATACATAGTATTCTTGAATGGCTTGCAAACTACTTTTTGTTTCCATGGAATACCCTTGTTTTTTATTGAAATTAATATTTACAAAAAGGGTATCGCCAGGCACTAAATAAAAAGTACTTTGATATT
>JAYWHL010000617.1:0-5961 GCA_043777715.1 Cytophagaceae bacterium
AAATTCACAACCTAAACTTTTAATGAATAACTTTAAAATCTATCAAAAATGAAAAGAAATCAATTCATAAAATTATCATCGGGTGCTTTGATTGGCTCGGTTTTGTTGCCAAAATTTTCAAGGGCTGCGTCAAATCCTGATAAAAAAGTAAAATTAGCTTTTATTGGTTTAGGAGAGCGAGGTTCAAATCATTTAGAAAATGCTCTTTATCGTACTGATATAGAGGTAGTTGCTATTTGTGATACCGATGCCAAGGCTTTGGCCAACGCCAATAAAATGTTGAAAGACAAAGGACAGAAAGTAGCCGCAAATTATACAGGAAGCGATACTGCTTTTGAAAAAATGGTTTTACGAGATGATATAGAAGGTGTGATAATTTCTACTCCTTGGGAATGGCACGTGCCGATGGCTGTGGCAACCATGAAGGCAGGAAAATATGCGGGAGTTGAGGTTTCGGCAACAGTAACGCTGCAAGAATCTTGGGATTTAGTAGATACCTACGAAAAAACGGGTAGTCATTGCATGATTTTGGAGAATGTATGTTACAGAAGAGACGTTTTGGCGGTATTGAATATGGTTCGTCAGAATATGTTTGGCGAATTATTGCATTTACAATGTGGTTATCAACACGATTTAAGAGAAGTGAAGTTTAACAACGGGAAACAAGTTTATGGCGGAGGGGTTGAGTTTGGAGCAAATGCGATTTCGGAAGCAAAGTGGCGAACCCAACATTCCGTTGATAGAAACGGAGATGTTTATCCCACCCATGGATTAGGGCCAGTTGCTCAAATGGTTGATATTAACCGTGGCAATAATTTTGTTTCTTTAACTGCAACAGCTTCAAAACCAAGAGGTTTGCATAAATATATCGTTGATAAAGGTGGCGAAAATCATCCTAATGCTAAAGTTAATTTCAAATTGGGGGATATTGTTACCACGGTAATTAAATGTGCCAATGGTGAAACGATTTTGATTTCACATGATACCAACAATCCTCGGCCTTATTCATTGAATTTTAGGGTTCAAGGTACGAACGGCCTTTGGATGGACGATTTTGATTCAATTTATTTGGAAAATATAAGCCCTAAAGCACACCGATACGAGCCATTTGAAAAATACCAAACTCAATTTGACCACCCGCTTTGGAAAGCCCACGAAAAACGAGCCGAATTGGCAGGACATGGAGGAATAGATTATTTTGTTCTAAACGGTTTTGTGGAGGCTATCAAAAACAAAACTGCACCAACTATTGATGTTTATGACGCTGCTGCTTGGTCGGCCATTAGTCCACTTTCAGAACAATCAATTGCTAATGGGTCAAGTTCGGTTCAAATCCCAGACTTTACACGTGGAAAATGGAAAACTAACAAGCCGATTTTTGGGTTAAATAATTTATACTAACGAAAGTCTATCCCCCCAACTCCCAATGGGGGAGTTTAGCTGCCAAATGATTAAAATTAGTAGATAACAAAAATAAAAATATTGTAAATGAAAGTTAGTACCCCAGGCAGGATTTGTTTATTTGGAGAACACCAAGATTATTTGGGTTTACCTGTAATTGCTGCGGCAATAAATTTAAGAGTGGAGGTAAAGGGTAAGTTTAGTAAATCTAAGGTTGTCAGTTTAGATTTACCTAACATTGAAATGGTTTCATTTTTTAATTTAATGGACACCTTTAATTATAGCGAAACCCGAGATTATTTTAAGAGTAGCATTAATGTTTTGAAAAGACATGGATTTACGTTTTCGTTTGGCCTAGATTGCATTATAAATGGAAACATTCCACTTAATTCAGGAACATCGTCGTCGTCGGCATTAACGGTTTCATGGATTGGTTTTTTGTCGAGAATGGCCGATAATCCCAAAGAATTATCAGCCATTGAGATTGGAAAATTGGCGTATTTGGCTGAAGTAGAGGAATTTAACGAAGCTGGAGGTATGATGGATCATTTTTCAACTGCTTGTGGGAATGTAATCTATCTTAATTCATTGCCAGAAGTTAAAGTTGAATTTTTACGACCAAAGTTTGGAAAATTCGTATTGGGCGATTCTCATCAACCAAAAGATACCGTAGGGATTTTGAAGAGAGTAAAGTTTGGAATGCTTGAAATTCTTAGTAAGATTAATAAAATAAATCCCGATTTTGACTTGAAAAAATCAAACCTGCTCGAAGCAAATGAATATAAAGACTTGTTATCCAAACAAGAGATGATGTTGCTCAAAGGTAATATCGATGACAAAGATATTTTAATAGAAGCCTTGGCAGTTTTACGAGCAAATGAACTGAATCATCAAAAATTTGGACAGTTACTCAATCAACATCAATATAATTTGGCCGTAAATAAGAATATTTCTATACCCAAAATTGATAAAATGATTGAAGCGGCACTTCAAAATGGTGCTTTAGGTGCTAAAATCAATGGTTCGGGTGGGGGAGGTTGTATGTTTGCTTACTGTCCTGAAAATGCTGATGAAGTAGCCAAAGCCATTAAGAAAGTAGGAGGGACGCCCCATATTATTGAAATTGGAGATGGGATTAAATACGAAGATTAGTAAAAAATATAAATATGACAAATTATTGTGAATCACTAAGTAGTTATTCGAGAAGAAAAACAACCACCGTAAAAATCGGCGATTTATATATGGGTTCGGACTATCCGATTCGAGTTCAATCCATGACAACAATTGATACGATGGATACCAAAGGGTCGGTTGAACAGTCTATCCGAATGATTGAGGCTGGTTGTGAATTAGTTAGAATTACAGCCCCAAGTGTGAAAGAGGCTCAAAATCTTGAATTAATCAGGAAAGAATTAAAATCCCGTGGCTACCATACACCCCTCGTTGCAGATATACATTTTACACCCAATGCCGCTGAATTAGCTGCACGATTGGTAGAAAAAGTAAGAATTAATCCAGGGAATTATGCTGATAAAAAACGTTTTGAGAATATTGACTACACCGATAGCAGTTATCAAGCCGAATTGGAAAGGATTAGAGAAAAATTTTTGCCACTCATAAAAATTTGCAAAGAATATGGAACAGCCATGCGAATTGGCACAAATCACGGTTCGTTGAGTGATAGAATTTTGAGTAGATTTGGCGATACACCCAACGGAATGGTTGAATCCGCTTTGGAGTTTTTGAGGATTTGTGAAGACGAAAATTATTATAATATCGTCTTGTCCATGAAATCGTCAAATACCCAAGTGATGGTTCAAGCCTATCGTTTGTTGAGTAAACGCCTAGCCGAAGAAGGACTAAAACCCTATCCCTTACATCTAGGCGTTACCGAAGCTGGCGAAGGCGAAGATGGCAGAATAAAATCAGCCGTTGGTATAGGCACACTTTTAGAAGATGGATTGGGCGATACCGTTCGGGTAAGTTTAACAGAAGACCCTGAATTTGAAATTCCTGTTGCACAAACATTGGTAAATCGTTATTATCCAAAACCGTCTGAAATTAGTTTAGATAAAACATATCAATCAAAAATTCATTCTCCTTTTAAGTATCAAAAACGTCAAAGTGTTGAATGTCAAAACATTGGAGGGTTACAGGTGCCACGGGTTATTGCTAATTACGCCCAACATAGCGACTGGAACAAAGAGGATTTAAAGGCGATAGGCCATACCTATTTACCCGCCATAGATAAATGGGGAATGAGCGACCAAGGAGCTGATTATGTATATACAGGTACAAATCCCTGTACTTTTATGTTACCCAATGGCCTTAAAGAAATTATAGATTATAGCCAATGGGAACAAAAAGAAAACAAAGAACGAGCCTTTCCGTATTTTCGGGGAATTGAGATTTTAGGAGATATTCAATTATCCGAAATTCAAAACTTCTTGGAGATTGATTTGCAAACTATTCAAAATCAAGCAATTATAGACTTTGTAAATGCCAATAATAACGTAGTGTTAATAGCTAATGCTTTAACCAAAAGGCCATTTGTAGAACTTAGAAATCTATTTTTTGGACTCGAAAACTTAGGAATTAAAAATCCAGTAATATTGAAAAACGATTATCCAATTTTAGCCGAAAGCGATGTTCAACTTTTTGCAGGAACTGACCTTGGGGGACTTTTGATTGAAGGCTTTGGAGATGGTGTAATGATAAGTCAGGATATATCACAATCTGACCAAAACTATTTGGCAACACAAAAAGTTATGAACAGTACAAGTTTTGGAATATTGCAAGCCGCAAGAACTAGAATGAGTAAAACAGAGTATATTTCATGTCCGAGTTGTGGCAGAACGCTTTTTGATTTGCAAGAAACAACCGCCATGATTAGAAAACGCACCGACCATTTAAAGGGTATCAAAATTGGAATCATGGGCTGTATTGTAAACGGCCCGGGCGAAATGGCAGACGCCGATTATGGATATGTAGGAATAGGCAAAGATAAAATTTCGCTTTATAGAGGACAAGAAGTTATAAAGCGTTCTGTATCAGCGAGTAATGCCCTCGACGAGTTAATTAATTTAATGAAAGAAGATGGTATTTGGCACGAACCTAGTACCGAAAATGAAATTTAACCAACAACAAAATGAAAGAAAACAGAATAAAAGAGCAGTTTAAGTTGGGCGAAGTTTTTAGTTATTTCCTAAGGGTTTTTCAGAAACCCGACCCAAATAAACCTACTAGTTTTAGCTTGAAATCAATGCACTTTATCAATAAAATATCAATCCTGATGTTCTTGTTTGGGCTAAGTGTTATGATTTTTAGAGCCATTAAAAGATTTTGAAATGGATAATGAAAAATTTAGGGAATACTGCCTAAAACTTCCGAACCTAAGCGAAAGTTTACCTTTTGGGCCTGACAATTTAGTTTTCAAAGTTTATGATAAAGTTTTTGCTTTGTTAAGTTTAGAAACTGAATATTTTAGATGTAGTCTAAAATGTAATCCCGAAAGAGCCATTGAATTACGCTCTGATTACGATTTTATCATTCCAGGCTACCATACCAACAAAAAACATTGGAATACGATTACAAATCCAACCCCAAAGTTTGATGAATTAGTACTTTCTCTTACTCAACATTCCTACGAATTAGTTGTGGAATCTGTTCCTAAATCAAAGAAAATGGCTCTCAGTTAATCTGAAAGCCATTTTCTTTGATTTAGTTTTTTCAGAATCTATTTTCGTAAATTTAATAAAACGATATTTTCTACATGATGCGTATGCGGGAACATATCGACAGGTTTGATTCTCTTCACTTCATAAAACTCGTCCATTAAGGCAATGTCTCGTGCCTGTGTAGCTGGGTTACAACTCACATAAACGATTTTTTTTGGTTTGGCCGCTACAATGGCTGCCACTACTTCCTTGTCCATTCCTGCCCTTGGTGGGTCTGTAATAATGGTGTCTGGGTAACCATTTATATCGAAAAATTCTTTGGTTAAAAGTTTTCGCATATCTCCTGCAAAAAATTCAACATTTTCAATTCCATTCAAACTTGAATTGATATTGGCATCTACTATGGCCTCGGGTACGTACTCTAATCCAACTACTTTTTTAACCGATTTCGCAACAAAATTAGCAATAGTTCCAGTACCTGTGTAAAGGTCATAAACGAGTTCATCGGTTTGTAAATCAGCAAATTCACGAGTTAATTGATAAAGACTAAGGGCTTGTTTTGGATTAGTTTGAAAAAAGGACTTTGGGTTAATCCTAAAGGTTAAGTCTTCCATTTTTTCCTCAATATACGGTACGCCATGATAACAAATTATGTCTTGGTCATAAATGGTGTCGTTCAGTTTTTGGTTGATTACATAATTTAAGGAAGAAATTTCAGGGAACTCTGCTTTCAAGGCCTCCATTGCAGCATTTATTTTGTCCATTTCTAGCCTTGCAACTGCTAAAATTACCATCAAACCAGCCAAATTAGATGTTCTGATGGTTAAGGTTCTCACAAATCCCTCTTGATTTTTATGATCATAAAATTCAAAATCATGCTTAG
>JAYWHL010000618.1:0-2155 GCA_043777715.1 Cytophagaceae bacterium
GGACGGTTCTTGCCTTGAAAAAAAATCCGAAGAATATATTCGCCAATGATGCCAATGGCCAGCAACTGCACGCCACCAAACAAGATAACCATAAACAAAAGGGCAGGAAAGCCCTCGATTACTTCGTGGAAAAAGTATTTTTTGATAACAACTCCCAAAAAGTACATCAAAGCCATTAGCACCGTAAAAACGCCCAGCCCACTCACAAACCGAATGGGGAACTCGCTAAAGTTAAAGATACCATTGTAAGCCAATTTGAACAACATGGCAAAATTATATTTTGGCTCGCCAGCGGCTCTTTCGCTACGTTCATACTTTACTCCAATTTGTTTGAAACCAATCCATGTACGCATTCCTCTTAAAAAACGACTTTCTTCGGGCATTTTATTAAGTACATTGGCTATTCGCCTTGAAATCAGCGAAAAATCGCCACTGTCTAGCGGAATATCTATGTAAGAAATCTGTTTTAAAATTCTGTAAAAACTATAATAGGCCATGCGTTTGAAGATATTTTCTTTGCGTTTTTCTCGCACAGCATACACCACGTCATAGCCTTGTTTGTAGAGGTCATAGAACTGGCCAAGGAGTTCGGGCGGGTCTTGGAGGTCGCCGTCTATAATCATCATGGCCTCTGTGGCACGGGCGGCGGCAATTCCAGCCGTTAGGGCCAACTGATGCCCGTGGTTTCTGGCCAAAAACACACAATGGTAACGAGGGTTGGCCAAAGCCAAGGCTTGCATCAGAGCAGGGGTATTGTCTCGGCTACCATCGTCTATTAGCACCACTTCTATACTCAAATGACCAAGGCTATTCATCAGGCTATCAAGGCGTTGCACCAATAACGGGAGGGTTTCTTGTTCGTTGTAGAGCGGACTGATGATGGATAATTGAGGAGACACTTTAGCTGATTTAGAAAATACTGAGTTTTGAATAAATACAAAGGTCTGAAATTTTATGGAAAAAGTGCTGTTTTGATGCTATTTAGTGCTGAAATGGTATCTTGAGAGTGGGGACTTTACCTAAATAAATTGCTTGGAAAATACAAATACACGCAGCAAAATGGCAGCAAGAATATCGTTTTAGAAAATCCAAGACTTGCACCTATCGCCAAAAAGAGGGTTTTTGTCTAAAAAATTTCTTTATGATTCAAATACTAAAAGATGTGATTGGCTTTGTCGTAATTTTGTGATGAAACTTAGCCAATCTTGAAAAAATAAAATCAAATATGAACCTATGAACAAACTATTTTTGACGCTCTCTTTGTTTTTACTAACGATTAGTAATGTTTTTGCACAAACATTTTTGAGCCTAGAACAAGCCATCAATGCAACTTTGGATAAAAACTACGCCATAAAATTGGCCAAAACAAGAATAATTCAGGCCGAAAACGAAAATACCAAAGGCAATGCGGGAATGTTGCCTGTGGTTACGGCACAAGCCACCAAAAACTATAGTGTGAATAATCTAAACCAAACGTTTTTTCCAGTGGGTGCAACTGCCCGAGACCCACTGGTGCAAAACGGAGTGATTAACAATAACGGAGGCTTGGGCGTTGCGTTGTTGTGGACACTCTACGACGGCAGGGGAATGTATATTACCAAAGACAGATTGACCGAAAACGTACGTTTGAATCAGGAAATTAACCAAACCGTTGCTAATAATCTGGTTGCACAAGTTAGCAGCGTTTATTATGACATTACCCGCCAACAACAACGAATTAAGACTTTTAGGAAAGCCCTAGAAATATCGACCGAACGCAGCCGTTTGGCCAAAGACCGCTTTGACGTTGGGCAGGGTTCTAAGCTAGATTATCTATCGGCACAGGTGGATTATAACGAAGACAAAGCGGCTTTGGTGGCACAAGAACAAATTTTAGAAAACAGTAAAGTAAATCTTAATGCGTTGATGAACAGTAGTTTAACGGATATTTTTGTGGTAAGCGATACTATTTTATTAACCGAAACGCTTGATATTTTAATATTAAAAGCCAATATGAATGCCCAAAATCCAGGATTAAAACAGGCGATTTTGAATCAGAAATTAGCAGGCTTGGATACCCAAAACATCAAAAGCCAGAGCCTTCCACAACTAGATTTATTGGGCGGAGCTACATACAATAGTGTAAACAACGGAGCGGGTTTTGGTGTCAAAAACG
>JAYWHL010000619.1:0-5955 GCA_043777715.1 Cytophagaceae bacterium
GTAGCAATCGAAATGTTAAGATGCTTGGCAATGTCTTTGATGGTTACTTGGCCAGTTTTCATAATCGAATTTGTTTGAGTTTTACTTACAGATTGTATCAAATATAACAAAAAAATAAGTTATTTAATTCAAAAATAGCTTAAACGTTTACGGTAACGTATTCAGAAATATATAATCGTATTAGCTTTTTATATTCCTTTTACAAGTATTATTTGCACTAAAATTAATGAAAACAAACTAGATTGATTAAAATGCTGCAACTAAACTATTACAATTCAAGCCAAATTACAGGGAAAAATGAATTGAACTTGCTTCAAAACCTTCCAGAAAAAATATTGCAATTTGGTACAGGCGTTTTGCTGAGGGGACTTTGTAATGAACACATCGACAAGGCCAATAAAATGGGCGTTTTTAACGGCAAAATAGTGGTTGTAAAATCTACGGACAAGGGGGACACCTTAGCTTTTGACTTACAGGACAGTTTATATACGGTTTGTGTAAAGGGAATCAAAGACGATGCCATTATAAATTATGACAATATCAACGCCTCAATAAGCAGGGTAATTAATGCGAATACACATTGGAACTCAATTTTGGAATTAGCAAGCTCCGAATCCCTCGAAATCATCATTTCCAATACAACCGAGGTGGGCATACAATTGGTAAATGAATCTATCACAGCAAGCGTTCCAAAAAGTTTTCCTGCCAAGGTGCTTGGTTTTCTTTACGAACGATTCAGAAAAGCCCCACATCTCAAAACGATTATTATTCCAACTGAACTTGTAGTTGATAATGGCTTGAAACTGAAAGAAATTTGTATCGAACTTTCAAATATTAATACCTTGGGTTCGGAGTTCATGGAATGGTTTGAACAAAACGTAACCTTCTGTAACTCATTGGTGGACAGGATAGTACCTGGGAAACCCGAAAAATCTACCTTACATTATCAAGACGATTTAATCTGTATGGCCGAAGCCTATAACCTTTGGGCGATTGAAGGCAATGAATATATCAAAAATAAACTTTCTTTTGAAACCGTAAACGAGGATGTAGTCGTTGAACCTAATATCGAAAAATTTAGAGAATTAAAGTTAAGGTTATTAAATGGTACACATACTTTATCGTGCGGGTTGGGATTTTTGAACGGTAAAAACCTTGTACGTGAAAACATGGAAGACCCCACGGCCAGTCATTTTGTAGAAACCCTAATGCTGGAGGAATTAGCATTGGCTTTGCCCTTATCAATCGACAAAAAAACCTATACAGATTTTGGTTCAGAGGTTTTGAGTAGGTTCAAAAATCCATTTATCAATCATAAACTCATTGATATTACGGTACAGTATTCGGCCAAAATGAAAATGAGAAATATTCCCCTTCTTTTGGAATATTCAAATCGGTATCAATCAATTCCAAATTTGTTTTGCAAAGGTTTTGCTGGTTATTTGCTATTTATGAAGGCAATAAAAACAGAAAATGGTAAATATTTCGGAACAAGAAACAATGAATATTATCCAATTCAATGCGACAAAGCTGGCGTTTTGGCAGAGGCTTGGGAAAAATCAAATTCTACAAAAGAATTAGTGAATGTTGTGTTGAAAAATACCGAACTTTGGGGAGAAGATTTAAGCAAATTACTTGATTTTGAAGCCAAGGTTTTAGGAGAATTGAACCTTATAATACCATCGATTTAACTTAACTTCAGAATCCTCATCAACAAAACCTACTGAATATGTTTATTGGAGAAAATTTTTTATTACACTCCGAAGTCGCAAAAGACCTCTTTCATAACTATGCCAAAAACCAGCCAATCATCGACTATCATTGTCATTTATCACCAAAAGACATTGCCGATGACCGTCAATTTGCCAATTTAACAGAAATATGGCTAGAAGGCGACCATTACAAATGGCGAGCCATGCGAACTAATGGTATTGCCGAAAAGTATTGTACAGGCAAGGCAACCCCGTATCAAAAATTTGAAAAATGGGCCGAAACCATGCCCTATACCCTCAGAAACCCACTTTACCATTGGTCGCACCTAGAACTACAAAGATATTTTGGGATAGATAAAATTCTAAATCCAGAAACTTGTCAAGAGATTTACGACCAAGCAACTGCCCTTTTGCAAAGCCCTGAATATTCGTATAGGAATCTTTTAAGAAAAATGAACGTACAGGTTGTTTGCACCACCGACGACCCTACGGATAGTTTGGAACATCATCAAAAAATAAAAGCAGACGGTTTTGAGATTCAAGTATTGCCAACTTTTAGGCCAGACAAAGCCATGGACGTTTCGGATATTAAAATTTTTAACGAATATGTGAACAAGCTGGCGAGAGTTTGTAAAATGGAAATCAAAAATCTTGACGACTACCTCGAAGCACTTTATAAACGCCATGATTATTTTGCTTTGAATGGTTGCAAACTCTCCGACCACGGCCTCGAACAAATGTATGCCGAAGATTATACCTTGGAAGAGGTACAGGAGATTTTTATAAAACTCCGCAAGAAAAAAGAAGTAACCCCACACCAAAAACTCCAGTTTAGGTCGGCAATGTTAAAGCGTTTTGCCAAAATGGACGCTGAAAAAGGTTGGGTACAGCAGTTTCATTTGGGGGCTTTAAGAAATAATAATTCGGCTCAATTGGCTGCCCTTGGGCCAGATACGGGTTGGGACTCGATTGGAGATTTTGAACAAGGAAAAGCCATGTCTAAGTTTTTTGATAATTTAGGCAAAGAAAAAAAACTGGCTAAAACCATTCTATACAATCTGAATCCTAGGGATAACGAACTTTTTGCAACCATGATTGGGAATTTTAACGACGGCACTAGCCCTGGCAAAATGCAATGGGGCAGCGGGTGGTGGTTTCTTGACCAAAAAGACGGTATGGAAAAACAAATAAATGCCCTTTCAAATATGGGTTTGTTGAGCAGATTTGTTGGAATGCTAACCGATTCGAGAAGTATTTTATCGTATCCAAGGCACGAATATTTCAGAAGGATTTTGTGTAATATGCTTGGCAATGATGTTGAAAAAGGCGAACTACCAGACGACAGGAAATTGCTTGGTAAAATGGTAGAAGATATTTGTTATGTAAATGCTTGTTGGTATTTTGAATTTTAAAACATGAAAAAAGTAATAACATTTGGGGAAGTAATGATGCGACTAAGTACGCAAGGCCATTCAAGGTTTGCCCAGACTAATCATTTTGAAATAACTTTTGGTGGTGGCGATGCCAATGTGGCCAGTTCTTTGGCTCAATTAGGGATTCCGAGTAGCCATGTTACTAAGTTTCCAGCCCATCAGTTGGGAGATATGGCTATTAATTTTTTCAAGAAAAACAACGTTGATACCCAATTTATAACCCGTGGTGGCGAACGAATAGGCCAATATTTTGTTGAAAATGGCTCAGGAATGCGGAGTACACAAGTGGTTTACGACCGCTTTCATTCTTCGTTTTCAACCCTTGACCCACAAGAATATAATTGGGAAAAAATATTTGAAAATGCCCAATGGTTTCATTTTACAGGGATAACACCTGCAATTTCTGAGTCGGCAGCGGAGGCTTGTTTGGAGGCTGTGAAAATGGCAAAAAAGATGGGTATTTATATTTCGGCAGACGTAAATTACCGAAAAAATCTTTGGCAATATGGCAAATCGGTCAAAGAAATAATGCCCGAAATTGTGGCCCATTGCGATTTGATTGTATGTGGAATAGCCGATGCCGAAGATATTTTAGGGATTGTTCCAAAAAATAGCGAAAACGAATTTGAATCTATTTGCAAACAAATTCAAACACAGTTTCCAAACATAAAATTGATACTCAACACCCAACGAATCCAAAAAAGTGCCTCTCACAATGCTCTTTTGGCCTATTGTTGGACAGGCCAAGAAATGATTACCTCCCCTACCCTAGAAATAACAGACATTATCGATAGAATTGGCGGCGGTGATGCTTTTGTTGCAGGATTTATTTATGGCAAAATTATTTACAAAGACGATACAAAAGCCCTATCGTTTGCGGTGGCAGCTTCGGCACTAAAACATACCATTGAGGGCGATGTAAATTTAAGTACCGTAGCCGAAGTAGAACAAGTGATGGCAGGAGATATTTCTGGAAGAATTAAAAGATAATTTCACATTCCTAAGATTAGATATAGGCACAAAACATACTCAAAATGTCAAAATTTAGAAGGTTAGAAGTATATCAAAAATTTATTAATTTCCCTATTGTTCCTTTGCTTTACCACGAGGATATTCAAGACTGCAAAGCCATTTTATCGGCAAGCTATAAAGCGGGTATTCGTGTTTTTGAATTTACGAACCGTGGAGATTTTGCCCACGAAATTTTTGCCGAATTAAGTAAATTCGCCAAAAAAGAATGCCCCGAAATGGCTTTGGGCATTGGGACAATCATTGATGCAGGTACGGCTTCGTTGTATATCCAGCTAGGTGCTGATTTTATTGTTACACCAAACCTTGTTGAAGAATTGGCCAAGGTTTGCAACCGCCGAAAAATAGCTTGGATTCCAGGCATTGCCACCATGACCGAGGCCAGTAAAGCCGAGGAACTTGGGGCAGAATTTATCAAAATTTTCCCAGGGCAAGTACTCGGCCCAGATTTTGTAAAGGCCATCAAAGGGCCGATGCCTTGGACAAACATTATGGCCACTGGCGGCGTAGAACCCAATGCCGAAAGCATTAAAAAATGGTTTGAGGCGGGTGTAACGTGTGTAGGCTTGGGTTCGCAACTATTCCCAAAAAAAATAATGCAAGAAAAAAACTGGGAAGCCCTCGAAAAAACCATGTTTGACGTAGTTGCCTTGGTAAATGAACATCGCAAATTATGTATTGAATTGATTTAACCTCTAAACTTTAAAATATGAAAACTGGAAATGTACGTTGGCAAATTGTAGCATTGCTGTTTTTTGCAACAACTATTAATTATTTGGACAGACAAGTAATCGGACTATTGAAACCAACCCTTTCTGAACAATTTAACTGGACAGAGAAAGATTATAGCCGAATTGTAATGGCGTTTCAGGCCGCTTATGCCATCGGGCTATTGATTTTTGGTAAATTTATAGACGTAATCGGTACTAAATTAGGCTATTCTATCTCAATAGTTGTGTGGAGTGTTGCTGCTATTTTTCACGGTTTAGCTACTTCTACATTTGGTTTTGGCGTAATGCGTGCCTTGTTAGGCATTGGCGAGGCTGGTAATTTTCCAGCAGCCGTAAAAACCGTTGCAGAATGGTTTCCTAAAAAAGAAAGAGCCTTGGCCACAGGGATTTTTAATTCGGGAGCCAACATCGGGGCAGTAGCAGCCCCTATTTTAGTTCCTTGGATTTTGGGCGTTTATGGTTGGGAAATGGCTTTTATCTTAACAGGTGCTGTTGGCTTTGTTTGGCTAATTTTTTGGTTAATTTATTATCAAAAACCAACCGAACACCCAAAAGTATCAGAACTTGAACTCGCTCATATTCAGTCGGATGTTGAAGACCAAACAGAGGAAAAACCGATTGCATGGATAAAATTATTTAGTATAAAACAAACATGGGCTTTTGTTTTTGGCAAAATGCTAACCGACCCAATTTGGTGGTTTTTCTTGTTTTGGTTGCCAGGCTATTTTTCTTCAACCTTTAATCTCGACCTCAAAAAACCAAGCCTTGCCCTTATTTTGGTTTATACCGCCACAACCATTGGCAGCATTGGAGGGGGCTATTTGTCTGGTTATTTTATTGATAAAGGTTGGGCGATTTCAAAGGCCAGAAAAACATCAATGCTCATTTTTGCAATCTGTGTTGTACCCATCATGTTGGCTCAATACTGCACAAATATATGGCAAGCTGTGGCATTAATCAGCCTAGCCGCAGCCGCACACCAAGCGTGGAGTGCTAATATTTATACCATTGCATCAGATATGTTCCCTAAAAATGCCCTAAGTTCTGTAA
>JAYWHL010000620.1:0-2153 GCA_043777715.1 Cytophagaceae bacterium
TTGGCATCATAAAACTGATTGTCTATCCTAATAAATTGCGGACTGTGATTGTAAGTAAACCCAAAACCATTGCCAGCGTTTTCAAAGGCATTTTCTAAATAATTACCCACTTTTCCATAAGCATAGCTATAAGGGGTTTCGTTAAAATCTCCACACAAAAGCACGGGGTAAGGGCTTATTTTTATTTGTTTTTCTAGCTCATCTACCTCTTCATTTCGTTTATCAAAGCCCTTTTTCAAGAGCCTAAAAACACTCTTCGATTCTATTTTGGCACCCGTGTATCCTTGATTTTTGAATCTACTTATCCTAATACCCATCGAATATAAATGACTATTAATCAGTCGAATAGTATCTTTTTTAAAAATAATATCAGCTATCAAAAAACCATTTGCTCCATCCGAAAAATACTTTGATTTTTGTTTAATCATTGGATATTTAGAAAAAATAGCCAGTCCATGAAAACCCTGTTTGGTTAAGGGATTTTCCATCAAATAATAATGCCGATAACCCGCCGCTTGTAGCCTTTCGGTAATCTTAAAAATATCCTTTTTATTATCAAAAAACTCTTGAAAAACCTTTACGTCAGCATCGCCAAATTCAATGGCATATTCTATCAGTTTTGGGGCATTTTGTTTGTCTATTTTATCAGTATATTGGTAGTAGTCAAAAAACATTGCATTATAACTCATTATCTTCAAAACACCTTTTTCGTCTAAAGTATCATTTTTATGAAACTGTAAAGTTCGAGCCAAAAACGGCCAAGCACAAAGCAACATAATCAATGGCAAAATGGCTCGGCGAGGCTGCACAAACAACCAAAAAAGGCCAAAAATCAAGCCTAGAATAATTACCAAAGGTATCGACATATACACAAAGCCCATCGCCCAATGTTTTGGCCAAAGGACATACGCCCATAAACTAGCCAAAAAGCCATAAGCACATAGCAGCATCGTAAAAAACCAAGAAAGAGCAAGGAATAGTTTTTTCATAAAGAGATTAACGCTAAAAATAGAACTTTTCTAATCTAAACACGCCTAATAGCTTGGATTTCATAGAAATATATCCTAGTTTTGCACCAAGATTACAGGTAAACGAGAGAGGAGGGGCTACCAGCACCTTTTTTTTGTTTATGGCTACTACCAAAGCAGCAAAAATGGATATAAAAACAAACATAAAGAATCTCTTGGAAGAAGAGTACCTTGCCGAAGGTAAATATTTTTTGATAGACGTAAATGTATCTACAAGTCGGATTACGAGCAAAGTAAGTATCTTGATAGATAGTAACGAGGGAATTTCGATTGATGAATGTGCAGACATTAGCCGCAGACTAGGCCATCAACTCGAAGAACTAAACTGGTTTGCCAACCCTTACAACTTAGAGATTTCTTCGCCAGGAGTTGATACTCCGCTCACATTTGACCGACAGTACAATAAAAATATTGGCCGAGAATTACGAATTGTAAAACTAGACGGAACAGAAACCAAAGGAATACTGAAAGCAGTAACAGCCACAGGAATTGCCCTAGAAGAAGCCACAAAGAAAAAAGTGAAATGGCAAAAGCCTGGCCAAGAACCAACCGAAGAACCAAACAGCCCTGCCGAGTCATGGCTGGAAATGCCCTTTAGTCAAATCCTCAAAGCACAGGTATTGATATCATTTAAATAGTAAAACATAAGACAATCACGTTGAAGAAAGGCCAAAGCCACTCTAAAAACTGAACCTTTATATATAAAAATGAACAGTTCTGAATTAATTTCATCGTTTGCAGAATTTGCGAAAGAAAAAAACATTGATAGGCCTACAATGATTGGCACCTTAGAAGAGGTGTTCCGAATGATGATTCGGAAAGAGTATGGCACAGACGAAAACTTTGACGTAATCATCAACCCCGAAAGTGGCGACCTTGAAATGTGGCGTACACGGGAAATTGTTGATGATGATTCCGAAGACATTTGGGACTATGATAAAATACCGTTATCAGAAGCCCAAAAAATAGAACCAGATTTTGAAATTGGTGAGCAAGTAGCAGACCAAGTGTATCTCAAAGACTTTGGCAGAAGGTTAGTACAAACTGCCCGCCAAGCATTGATTCAAAAAATCAAAGACCTCGAAAAAGAATCGCTTTATGCCAAATACAAAGACATGGTAGGCG
>JAYWHL010000621.1:0-2150 GCA_043777715.1 Cytophagaceae bacterium
TTTCAAAAAGTATGGAAGTTGTGCTTAGTAGCTACGGCACTGGTCTTTTGCTTTGGGTGGTTTTCATTACTTTTCTTAGCCTAAATATGTCATAAATCCATGAAAAAGATATTACTTTTTACAATAACCGCTTTACTTGTACTTGCTTTTTTTTACTTTGGTTATCAATCCTACCAGAAGATACAAGCCCAAAAAGTCTTTGCATCAAGGGTGCAACGCTTGCCAAATCCTAATTTATTTACTTGGGTAAATCAAAAGCCAAAGCCTAGCCAAATGGCTACTATCGTATTGTTTTTTAGCCCCGATTGCGAGCATTGCCAATATGAAGCCGAGGCTATTTTTAAGCAAAAAGAGCAGTTTGCAAATACTAACCTTTGGTGGGTTTCTACGGCTGATGGCTTGGTTATCAAGACCTTTACTCAAAAATACGGTTTAGAAAACCTCCCCAATATGTATTTTGCCCATTTGTCAAACCAAAAAGTTTATCAAACCTTTGGTTCTATTGCCATACCTCATATTTTTATTTATGACAGGCAACAAAACCTACAAAAAGAATTTAAGGGCGAAACCAAAATAGAAGCATTGCTAAAATATTGTCCTTAATTTTTTAGGTTTATTCCGCTTCGTGTTGTTGCGATATCCCATCCAAAAAAATTTAATATGAAAAAAACAGTCAATATTCCCCATCAAGGGGCTAAGGGATTTTTTGTGCTTCAACAAGGCGAGTCAGACTGTGGTGTGGCTTGCCTTTTGTCTGTTATCAGGCATCATGGCGGCAACCATAGCCTTGAACATCTACGAGAGCTAAGCGGCACCAGCATACAAGGCACTAGCTTGTTAGGTTTGCAACAAGCCGCCAGCCAGCTAGGTTTAGAGGCCGAAGCCTTTGAGGTTGATGATCTTGAGGTTTTTAAACAAGAGGCTACTTTTCCATGTATTTTGCACGTGGTTATAGACAACAATTTAGAGCATTATGTGGTAGCCCTAGAGCCTCCCCAAAAAGATGTGAACGCTAGTTTTTCTGTTTTTAATCCTGCTTCGGATTTTGAAGAATGGTCAAACGAAAAGCTAATTTCTGTTTGGCAATCTAGGGCGGTTTTGCTCTTAAAACCCACCGAAGCCTTTGTAAAAGTGGCTCAAAACAATCAAGCAAAGGTAGCTTGGTTCAAAAACCTGATTAAAGACGATGCCCCTTTGCTGATTATTGCAGGGGTTTTGGGAATAGTTTTGGCCGTATTGGGAATGAGTACAGCTATTTTTAGTCAAAAGTTATTGGATGAAATCTTGCCCAAACACCAAACCCAACGCCTTTGGCTAGGTACTACTTTGTTGGCAATTCTGCTGGTAGCGAGGGCGGGTTTGGGCTATATGAGGGGATTTTTTTTGATACGTCAAAGCCGAAATTTTAATATCCGTTTGATGGACGATTTTTATGAAAAACTATTGCGGTTACCCAAAACGTTTTTCGATTCTCGCAAAACGGGCGAAATCATCGCAAGGCTCAACGACACTCGGCGTATTCAAGAAGTGATAAGCTATTTGGTTGGCAATGTGGTTATTGACCTACTGGTATTACTAATTTCGGCTGGCTTTGTATTCAATTATTCTATTACGATTGGCCTAATATCATTGTTGAGCGTACCTCTTTTTGGCGTTCTGATTTGGAAATTTAACGCTCGTATTATTCAACATCAAAAAGAAGTGATGGCTCAATATGCCAGTACCGAAAGCCATTTTGTAGATGCCATTTCGGGTATTTCGGCCATTAAAGCTACCAACAACGAAGGCTTATTTGGACAAATCGGTAAAGGTTATTATCAAATTTTTCAACAAAAAATCTATAATCTAGGTACGTTGGGCAACCGTTATGGGCTTTGGAACGAGCTACTAAACGCTTTGCTGATTACCCTCATTTTGTCGGTGTCATCTTATATCGTATTCCAAAAACACCTAATGATTGGTCAAATGATGGCCATTATTTCTATTGCTGGCAGTATGATAGCAGCCATTGGTAGATTGGCTACTACTAATATTCAGTTGCAAGAAGCCAAAATAGCTTTTGAAAGAATGTATGAATTTGCCAGTATTTTGCCTGAAAATAACACAAATTATACTTGGAATTATTCTAAATGGGGGGGGGTAAACTCATT
>JAYWHL010000622.1:0-5941 GCA_043777715.1 Cytophagaceae bacterium
ATCAGCCCTGTTTTGGCCTTGCAAGAAGGCGTGTATGTGCTTCAACATCAACAAGACAATAAAACCAGAAGCGTAAAAGTAGTCGTGGTAGAGTAAACCAATGTTTGTGTTGGGTAAGGCTATCATTCTCTAAACATTAGCAAAATACTGAACATCAACCCTTTGTATTCTTTGTTCCTTTGTGGTTTACACTCTATTTGCGAGCTACCTTATTTATTTTCTCAAAACCTTAACCAAACAATGAAATACCTACGACTTATTTTACTCATCTCAATCCTTGGTTTTGGAAGCTACTTATTGTTACAAGCCCCATTGATTCAACAAGGTTTATTGCTCATTATCAGCGTTTTAACTATTCTGTGGCTATTGAGCCTCTACCTCAAAGATGCCTCTATTGTAGATTCTTTTTGGGGAATGGGCTTTGCCATTTTGGCTTGGTTTTATTATGTTGGGTTAAATCCAAGTCCAAACCCCAAAAATTTAATCCTATGCGTTTTGGTAAGTATTTGGGCCATTAGACTAAGTGTTTACATTGGCCTCCGCAACCACGGCAAGGGCGAAGACTATCGCTACCAAGCCATGCGGGCAGAGGCTGGTACGGCTTTTTGGTGGGTATCGTATTTGAGGGTTTTTATACTACAAGGTGTTTTGCTTTGGATTATTGCCAGCCCCTTGTTTTTTGCTCAAAATGTAAATCAATCGTTCCAAGTATTTGATTATGTGGGTATTATCCTATGGTGTATCGGCTTTGGTTTTGAAGCCATCGGTGATTTTCAGTTGAGCCAATTCAAGAAAAACCCCAACAACAAAGGCCAAGTGATGAACCAAGGACTTTGGCACTATACCCGCCACCCCAACTACTTTGGCGATGCCCTCTTGTGGTGGGGTTACTACTGTTTTGCGGTTTCGGCAGGGGCATGGCAAACCATCTTTGCACCTATTTTAATGACTTTTTTATTAATGAAAGTATCGGGAGTGGCCTTGCTAGAACAAAGCCTCAAACAAAGCAAACCTCAATATCAAGACTATATCCGCAAAACCTCAGCCTTTTTTCCTTGGTTGCCCAAACAATAATATTTTTTTAAACTTCCTCAAAAAAAATATTCTTCAAAACATACTTTTGGTATTAAATAAAACGTTATCTTTGCACGTTTTTTAGGAGACAAACACCTCTATTCCATCATCTTACCTATCATCAGTAGTTTAGTCCGAAACATCTTTTTGTTCGTAGCAAACAAGACAAAGGGGCAAAAATTACCTATCTCTACGAGGCATTTTCTGATTTATGATTGTTCAATAAATAGAAATTCAATGATTTAATTCCTTGAAAATCAATTGATTGAACCCATTTTCATTATTCGTAAACGTAACCATTTTATCGCCTTGGCAACTAACAAAATTCAACGCCACAACTTCGCAAAGATTATTCCTGTAATCGAATATCCCGATTTATTGGATATTCAGGTGGAGTCATTTCAGGATTTTTTCCAACTAGAAACCTCTGCCGAAAACCGCTCGAAAGAGGGTCTTTATCAGGTTTTTGCAGAAAATTTCCCTATTTCTGACTCTCGTGAAAACTTTGTACTGGAGTTTATCGACTATTCTATCGACCCCCCGAAATATTCAGTTGATGAATGTATCGACCGTGGGCTAACGTACTCTGTGCCACTCAAGGCCAAACTTCGTTTGAAATGTAACGATGCCGACAACGAAGATTTTCAGACCATTGAGCAAGAGGTTTTCTTGGGTAATATTCCCTACATGACCATCAAAGGCTCGTTTGTAATCAACGGTGCCGAGCGTGTTATCGTATCTCAATTACACCGCTCGCCAGGGGTATTCTTCTCGATGAGTAAGCATACCAACGGTACAAAATTGTATTCGGCTCGTATTATTCCGTTCAAGGGTTCTTGGATAGAGTTTTCTACGGACGTAAACAATGTCATGTATTCGTATATTGACCGTAAGAAAAAATTCCCAGTAACCACCCTCCTTCGTGCCATTGGTTTTGGATCCGACAAAGAAATCCTAGATCTTTTTGGCCTTTCAGAAGAAGTAACAACGTCGGCAGCCAATCTCAAAAAAGCCGTTGGCCGTAAATTAGCCGCTAGGGTGTTGCGTACTTGGCAAGAAGATTTTGTAGATGAAGATACAGGCGAGGTGGTAACCATAGACCGTAACGAGGTGTTGATGGAGCGTGATACCGAAGTATCAGAAACCGACATCGAACTTATTTTAGAATCAGGTGTGAAGTCGATTATCCTTCACCGTGAAGATGCCAACGTAGCCGATTATAATATCATTTACAATACGCTTCAAAAAGATTCGTCGAACTCTGAAAAAGAAGCCGTTGAACAAATATATCGCCAGTTGCGTAACACAGACGCCCCTGACGAACAAACAGCAAGGGATATTATCCAAAGTTTGTTTTTCTCGGATAAGCGTTACGACTTGGGTGAAGTAGGGCGTTATCGTGTAAACAAGAAATTGAACCTACAAACTTCAATGGATACACGGGTATTGACCACCCAAGACATCGTAGAGATTGTAAAATATTTGATTGGTCTTATCAATTCAAAGGCCGTTGTCGATGATATTGACCACCTTTCAAATCGTAGGGTGCGTACCGTAGGCGAGCAACTTTATTCGCAGTTTGGTGTTGGATTGGCCAGAATGGCTCGTACCATCAAAGAGCGTATGAACGTGCGAGACAACGAAGATTTCAAGCCTGTTGATTTGATAAATGCCCGTACATTATCGTCGGTAATCAACTCGTTTTTTGGTACAAACCAACTCTCACAGTTTATGGATCAAACCAATCCATTGGCCGAGATTACGCACAAGCGTCGTCTTTCTGCCCTTGGGCCTGGTGGTCTTTCTCGTGAGCGTGCAGGTTTTGAAGTTCGTGACGTACACTATACCCACTATGGCCGTTTGTGTACTATCGAAACCCCCGAAGGCCCTAACATCGGTCTTATTTCGTCGTTGTGTGTTTTTGCCAAAATAAACTCAATGGGCTTTATCGAAACGCCTTACAGAGTAATCGAAGATGGTCGAGTAAATGTAACCCAGCAAGTTGAATACCTAACTGCCGAAGAAGAAGACGGCAAGCACATCGCCCAAGCCAGTGCAGGAATTGATGCCCTAGGTAATTTTACGACCGAGCAAGTGAAAGCCCGTTTTGAAGGCGACTTCCCACTGATTGAGCCTTCAAAAGCACAGTTGATGGACGTAGCTGCCAATCAGATTGTATCAGTGGCGGCTTCGTTGATTCCGTTCCTAGAACATGACGACGCCAACCGTGCCTTGATGGGTTCTAATATGCAACGCCAAGCTGTGCCTTTGCTTCGTCCAGAAGCCCCAATTGTGGGTACTGGCCTCGAACACCGTGTGGCTACCGACTCTCGTACGTTGGTTGTGGCGGCAGGTAGCGGAACAATTTCGTATGTAGATGCTTCTAAAATTACTGTAACTTATGACCGTACAGACGATGACCGTTTGGTAAGTTTTGAAGGCGATTCTAAATCTTATGACCTCATTAAATTTAGACGTACCAACCAAGATACCACCATTAACCTTCGTCCAATTGTAAGAAAAGGCCAGAAAGTAACCAAAGGCGAAGTATTATGCGAAGGCTATGCCACCAACGATGGAGACCTAGCCCTTGGCCGTAATATGAAAGTGGCGTTCATGCCTTGGCAGGGATATAACTTTGAAGACGCCATCGTTATTTCTGAACGTGTGGTTCGTGAAGATATTTTTACGTCTATCCACATCGAAGAATTTGAATTGGAAGTGCGTGATACCAAACGTGGAGAAGAAGAATTGACTTCTGAAATACCAAACGTATCGGAAGAAACCGTTAAGAATCTTGACGAAAACGGTATTATCAGAGTAGGAACGGAAGTAAAAGAAGGCGATATTCTGATAGGAAAGATTACACCAAAAGGAGAGTCTGACCCAACACCAGAAGAAAAATTGTTGCGTGCCATTTTTGGAGATAAAGCAGGAGACGTTAAAGACGCTTCTAAAAAAGCTCCTCCGTCGCTCAAAGGCGTGGTAATTGACACGAAATTGTTTAGCCGTCCCGACAAAGACAATCGTGCCAAGTCGAAAGAAGAAGTTAAGAAATTGATGAAGAAATTCAGTCAAGAACTTATCGTGTTGCGTACTATCATGCTTGATAAAATTGAGCAATTGCTAGACGGAAAAACTTGTCAAGGCGTAAAGCATAAATTTGGGGCTGATATTATGGCCAAAGGTGTGAAGTTTACTCGTAAGAATATCGAGGAGGCTTTCTTCCCAGACAAAAACCCATTCAAAGACGAAAGCAGTTACAGCGTATCAGAAGAGGTAAATCTAATTGCCGATTTGTTGCTCGAAAGTGCTACCGAAGATGCTTACACCAATAAATTGCTATTGACGATGGTTAAAAACTATAGTCAAACCCGTAACGAATTGGGCGGAAGGTTTAAGCGTGAGCGTTTTGCCTTGGAAGTTGGTGATGAATTGCCAGCGGGTATCGTAAAATTGGCAAAAGTTTATATTGCCAAAAAACGTAAACTAAAAGTAGGAGATAAGATGGCAGGTCGCCACGGAAACAAAGGGGTTGTGGCTCGTATCGTTAGAGACGAAGATATGCCTTTCTTAGAAGACGGAACACCTGTTGATATTGTATTGAACCCATTGGGTGTACCTTCACGTATGAACTTGGGCCAGATATACGAAACCGTATTGGCTTGGGCTGGACAAAAATTGGGTAAAAAATATGCAACGCCAATTTTTGACGGAGCTACCGAAGACCAAGTAGATGCCGAATTGATAGCCGCAGGATTACCAAAGTGGGGCCGTACCTACTTGTATGACGGACTTTCGGGCGATAGATTCGACCAACCTGTAACGGTAGGTTTGATTTATATGCTAAAACTAGGCCACTTGGTTGATGATAAAATGCACGCACGTTCTATTGGGCCGTACTCGCTTATTACCCAACAACCTTTGGGTGGAAAAGCCCAGTTTGGTGGTCAGCGTTTTGGCGAGATGGAGGTTTGGGCATTAGAAGCCTTTGGGGCATCTAATATCTTACAAGAAATCTTGACCGTAAAATCTGATGATGTAATTGGCCGTGCCAAAGCCTACGAAGCGATTGTAAAAGGCGAAAACTTGCCAAAACCAAACATTCCAGAATCTTTCAATGTATTGATTCACGAATTGAGAGGTTTAGCCCTAGAAATTACCCTAGAATAAGAGGCTTCGTTCAATCCCAAAAGATTTTGTTTAGCGATATTTTTAACTCCTCTTATTTATAAAGTGCCTAGCACAAAAGAGGCTTAAACAAACAAAAAAATGTCATTCAAGAAGAATAGAAAATTTAATAGCGACTTCCAGTCAGTAACCATTAGCTTGGCCTCGCCCGAGTCTATTTTGGAAAGCTCGTACGGTGAAGTTACCCAACCCGAAACCATCAATTATCGTACCTACAAACCCGAAATGGGCGGTTTGTTTTGCGAGAGAATTTTCGGGCCAACCAAAGACTGGGAATGTCATTGTGGCAAGTACAAGCGTATTCGTTACAAAGGCATCATCTGCGACCGTTGTGGCGTAGAAGTTACCGAAAAGAAAGTACGTCGTGAGCGTATGGGACATATCGAATTGGTTGTTCCCGTGGCACACATTTGGTATTTCCGTAGTTTGCCAAATAAAATTGGCTATTTGCTAGGGCTTTCTACCAAAAAACTAGACCAAGTAATTTACTATGAGCGTTATGCCGTAGTACAGGCAGGTATCAAAGCCGAAGATGGCGTAAGTCAGCTTGACTTTTTGACAGAAGATGAATACTTGGACATTGTGGATAAATTACCACGTGAAAACCAACTATTGCCTGATACCGACCCTAATAAATTTATCGCCAAAATGGGTGCCGAAGCCTTGGTAATGTTAC
>JAYWHL010000623.1:0-2149 GCA_043777715.1 Cytophagaceae bacterium
AAATTGTCGTGCCACTGGCACGACAATTGAGTTGGTCTCATTTTCTAAAAATACTGCCTTTGAAAAATTCAGAAGCAATGATTTACTATGCCCAAAAAGCAATAGAAGCAACATGGAGCAAAAGAGAACTACAATACCAAATAGAACGTAAAGCCTTTGAAAGACAAGAAATAGCCACCTTGCAAATTGCTGATGAGTTTCAAGATATTCAAAATGTATTTAAAGACCCTTATTTTCTTGATTTTTTAGGTTTGAAAGATGGATATTTAGAAAATGACATAGAAAGTGCCATTCTCAAAGAATTAGAGATTTTTATACTGGAATTGGGCAAAGGATTCACATTTGTAGAACGCCAAAAGCGAATGATTTTGGACGGCAAGGATTATTATTTAGACTCGTTGTTTTATAATCGAAAACTAAAAAGATTAGTTGCCATTGAATTAAAATTAGGAGAATTTAAACCTGCCCACAAAGGACAAGTGGAATTGTACCTAAAATGGCTCGACAGATACGAAAAGCAAGAAGGCGAAGAAAAGCCAATAGGATTGATACTTTGTGCAAGTAAAAGTAATGAACTTGTAGAAATGTTAGAAATGCACAAAGACGGCATAATGGTAGCCGAATATTGGACTGAATTATTGCCCAAAAAACAATTAGAAGAAAAATTGCATTCGCTATTAATTGAGGTAAAACAACGATTAGAAAATAGAAAACAAATAGGATTATGAAATTAACGTTTGAAGCCGACTTGCCATTTCAACAAGATGCTGACTACTAGGCCATTACTTACTTTTCAAAAATGATTGATAGGTTTTCTGAAATTCCAAAAATGCTTGTTCAATCATTGGCATTTGTTGGTTATAGGTCTCAAAATCATCAATTTTGGCTTTGAGTTCTAGCGTTTTGAGGGCTTCGTGTAGTTGGGCTAGGCCAATGGTTCCAGCGTTGCCTTTTAGGGTATGTAAATGGCCTTTGATGGTTTTGTAGTCTTGGGTTTGCCAAGCCTCCGCACATTCTTTTAATTGTATAATCGCCTCGTTTTCAAAGTCTTGATAAACACTCTCTACCATTTCTTTGCCTGCCATTTCTATCAATTGGCTTATTATTTCTTCATCAAAAACAGGATAATTGTTTTCTGCATTTACCTCAATGTTTTTGGCTTCGGTTTGCTGTAATTTTGAGCTTTGCTTACTTTGGTTACTTTGGTTGCGTTCTAGCCATTCTTTTACTTTTTTACACAAACTTTCGGCCCTGATGGGCTTAGCTATGTAGTCGTCGAGGCCCTCGCTCAAAAACCGCTCTCGGTCTTCTTTCATCGAATAGGCCGTCATGGCCAAAACTGGCGGTAAGGTTTGGTGTGCTTGGCGAAGACGTTGGGTGGTTTCGATGCCGTCCATTTCGGGCATTTGTATATCCATCAATATCAAATCGTAACGTTTTTCACTAAATTCTATATTCGATTTTACCATCTCTAGGGCTTTTTTGCCACCGTCTGCCGTGTCTATCACACAACCTGCCTTTCTCAAAATTTCACTGGCCACGGTTCTATTCACGGCATTGTCGTCCACCAGTAACAAACGGGGTTGGTAGCTTATCAAAAAATCATGCACATGAAATTCGCCCTGCCCTATTTTTTGCTGGCTTGGGGCAATACTCGTTTCCTTTACCTCAAAAGTTACCCAAAAACTACTCCCCTTCCCCACCTCCGACCTCACGCCCGTTTCGCCTTTCATTAATTGGGCAATACTTTTGGTAATGGCCAAGCCCAAACCCGTGCCTCCTGCCGACTTCGTAAACGAACTATCCACCTGTACAAAGGCATTGAAAAGCAGGTCTAGGTTTTTTTGAGAAATTCCCACACCCGAATCTATTACCTCTATTTTGAGTTTATGAAAACGCCCCGTTTGTGAAATCTTTGATACTTTAATTTCTATTTTACCATTTTCTGTAAATTTTATGGCGTTCGATGTCAGGTTAGAAACCATCTGTAACAATCGAGTTTCATCGGCAATGATATATGCAGGAATATCGGCTTGCATCGAAAAAAACAACTCATTGCCCTTGTTATAAGCCGTTTGTCCAAACAAGGCAATCAGTTTTTCTAGCATATCCTTGATACTCAGCGGGGCGTCGTGCAGTTCCATTTTGC
>JAYWHL010000624.1:0-2146 GCA_043777715.1 Cytophagaceae bacterium
TTGTAGAGTGGATTCAAAACCCAGTCGCTTTCGCTTGGAAAACCTAATATTTTTTTGGTAATACTGGTTTTTGTGCTGTCCCAAACCTCGAAACCATAAGGTTTTTTGGGGAATAAATCTTGTGAAGTAGAACCCCTAAACTCTATGCCTATTGTTCCTTTAAAGTCGTTTTGAGGGTCGGTTACATTGTTTCGTTTGCCAATACCATTGTCTATTATTCCTAATTTAGCTAACGTTTTAGGCTCGTTTACAATCCCTCGGCCTTGGGTATCTATGATAAAAATGGGGAGATTAGAAGACTGCAAGACCTGTCCTTTTACCAAAAAGATTGTAAAAAACAGAACTACTGTTGTGGCAAAAAACGAAGATTTGAACTGCATAATTTTTGGCATTTTCATAGAGATTGATGATTCTTCTATGATTAATACGGAATTAAAAAAAGCCACTAATACACAAAGTCGCTAAGTTATTAAAATTGAACAATTAATTTCTTGGTGTCTTTGAGACTTGGTGGCCTAAAATGAATTTCCGTACAAATTATAGTTGAACCAGATTGATTTGATTTAGGTGGCTAATTCATTCACAATATAAAAGTTAATTTACTGATTATCAATTTTTTATTCAAACTTCAGCACAACGTCTCTTTCTTTGCCGCCATAACTCCTGATATGTACTTTTTTGCTATTGGCGGGTTTGCTTATGGTGCTAAATGGCTCAAGATATTCCCAAAAACCTGTGGTTTCGTCTATCAAATCTATGACGTTTTTTTTGCCGTCTTTGTTTCTGATTTCTAGCAAAAGGTGCATGGGGTCTTTGAGGTTTGAGGTCTCTTTATAAAAATACTTTTTGGTTACGGTACTACTATCCCACGCCATTTCAGAGATTCTAACCTCCGAATTAAACTTTGTCAGTTCCACGTCTCTCTTGATAAATAACTGCACAAAGGCAATAACCATTACCAACAAAAACAAATAGGGCGTGTATTTTTTGAGCTTGTCGTCATCGTCGTCATCATCGTTGCGGGTTCTAAACTCACGCACGGTGGCGGCATCGGGATTTCCGCCGCTTCTGAGGCCAAACATATCGCCAAAACCTAGTTTACGGCGAGGACGACGGGGAGGAGGTGTGTGCATATTGTTGCTGTTAAATGTTAGTTTCTTGATGTATTTATTGGACTTATATTTTCGGAAAATTTCTTAAATCCTATTTTTTACTTATAAAAGTCTTGTTGCTTAAAATTAAACTAAAAATTTAGTTGAACCAAATTTATTTACTAATTTCTATTTGTCTGGATTGATTATCCAATACTTCAATACTGATTTTCAAGCAGTTACTAGGCAATAGTTCGGTTATCTTGCTTGACCATTCTATCAAACAAAGATTACCCGAATCCAAATATTCATCAATACCAATGTCTAAGGCTTCGGTAATATTACGAAGCCGATAACAATCAAAATGATAAATAACCTCGCCCGTAGTGGTTTGGTATTCGTTTACAATAGAAAAAGTAGGGCTTTGGACCACGGCCACAACGCCCAATTCTTTACAAATAGCCTTGGTCAGTGTGGTTTTGCCTGCTCCCATTTGGCCTTCCAAAAGCCAAACGGTATGGTTTTTTCCAAAATCAATGATTTGCCTTGCCACGGCTGGCATGGTTTCTAGGTTAAGGCAGTTAATTATTGCTTTCATGTATGAGGCTATTTATCCGAAATTAGGCTTTAATCTTTCCACAAAATAACTATCAAAACACGATGATTGATGTTGATGCGAGTACTATTTTTTTGACAAGCGACTACAAGCGTGCCACGGTTTTGAACCGTGGTACGCTTAAAATCATATCTTAGAGATTTTATACCGTGGTACGCAAAGCAGTTCTCTTTTTTGACAAGCGTGCCACGGTTTTGAACCGTGGCACGCTTAAATGAAACGGTAAATTATTAAATTCTCGAAACAATACCCAAACACATAAAGTTAAGAGTGTTGAATTTCGCTTTTAAAACTAAAAGCTAGGTTTTGCCAAATTTTGCCCGATAGACATTCTTATTTCTGTCGGGCTTTTTGTATTTTTATAATTGTTTTTTGTTTTACCGTCCAAACTTCTCGACCATGCAAACAGATTTATTGCTAAAAAATCCACTTTTCAAAA
>JAYWHL010000625.1:0-5936 GCA_043777715.1 Cytophagaceae bacterium
CCAAACCGTAAGTTTAACTACAACAATACCAATTATGTGTTGCTGGCTTATATTGTTGAACGCCTCACGGGCGAAAGTTTTAGGGCCTATATGGAAAAAAACGTGTTTGAACCCTTGGGCATGAAACACTCCTTTATTTTTGATGGTTCCGACCCACTTAGGGTACAAAACGAAGCCGCAACTGGGTATTCTGGCCGTAAAGTTTCGCTAGGAATTGATTATCTGGATAGTGTAACGGGCGACAAAAGCGTGTATTCCACAGTAGAGGATATTTGGAAATGGGACCAAGCCCTTTGTTCTGAAAAACTACTCAAACAAAGCACCCTGCAACAGGCATTTATCCCTGCCCACGACGACCGTAACCTCATCACCAAAAATTATGGCATGGGTTGGCGGTTACAATTGTTGCCCAACGGCGAATGGCTGACCTTTCATACGGGCTGGTGGCATGGTTTCAAGGGCTATTATCTTCATAATCCAAAAGATAGAAGTGCCATAATTATCTTAGAAAACGTAGCCAATCATGCCCTAGCCAAAGTAAGCACCGTTCAAGCCATTTTATATCCCGAAAAAGCAAGTTATTTCTTGAAAGAACCCCTAGAAGGAAACGAAGACGTGGAAGGGCAAAAATTAGGGAATTAAACAAAATTCAAAATGGAAAAAAATACAAAACAACCCATTATTTCCTATCGTGATGCCGTTCAGGCATTAAAAACGGGGCAAATTATTCTTTTTCAAACCGAAATAGACTGGGTTTTGGGCTGTGATGCTGGCAACGAAAATGCCATTAAAAATATATTAGCACTGGCCGACGACGACGAAGTGCCAACGATTTTGATTTCGGATATTATTCATCACAACCAATACGTACAGAACGTACCCAATATCGCTTGGGACATCATCGAATTTGCAGAATTTCCGCTTTCGGTACTATTTTCAAAATACAAAGGAATGCCTAATTTATTGATTGAAAACCAAGACCTTAGTATTAGATTTGTAAAAGACGATTTCCCAAAAAACCTTGTCTATCAGTTTGGTAGGGGTATTTTGACAGTACCCGTGGCCACCAAAACCATAGAACTTACAGACGAAATAAAGCAAAAAGCCGACTACCAAGTGCCAAGCCCAAGCGGCTTTAAAGCCATACCTTATGCAAGGTTAAGCGTAATGAAAATAACAGAAGACGGAAGCATAAAATTTATTAAAAAAGGAAATTGATGAATTATTCCGAGCAAATAAATACCGAAGTTTTTGCCCTGATTGCCCGTTGTGCCACCCAGCTAGGGCTTGAAACCTACGTAATTGGCGGTTTTGTAAGAGATTTATTACTCAAACGCCCCTCAAAAGACATTGACATTGTGTGTGTGGGCAGCGGCATAGCCTTGGCCGAAAGCGTGGCCGCCAACTGTGGTACGGAACAGGTATCGTTGGCGGTTTATAAAAATTTTGGCACGGCCCAAGTAAAATTTGAAGGCTGGGAAATAGAATTTGTGGGAGCAAGAAAAGAATCATACCGAGAGGATTCTCGCAAACCAGCCGTTGAAAATGGCAGCCTAGAAGACGACCAAAACCGTAGGGATTTTACCATCAATGCCTTGGCTATTAGCCTTAATAAAAATAATTTTGGCGATTTGATAGACCCCTTTGATGGCATTGCCGACCTCCGACGAAAGATTATCAGAACGCCCCTCAGTCCCGAAATTACTTTTTCCGATGACCCCCTCCGTATGATGCGGGCCGTGAGGTTTGCCTCGCAGCTCAATTTCGATATTCACCCTGATACGTTTGATGCCTTGGCGGCCATGAAAAACCGCATTGATATTATCTCGAAAGAACGCATCACAGACGAACTCAATAAAATTATCCTCTCCAAAAAGCCCTCGTATGGCTTTATGCTGTTGGATTCTTGTGGTTTATTGCCTATTATTTTTTCAGAATTTTGCGAATTAAAAGGTGTAGAAACCCAAGAAGGAAAAGGCCACAAAGATAATTTTTATCATACGCTCAAAGTTTTGGACAATGTTTCCGAAACCTCTACCGACCTTTGGTTGCGTTGGGCGGCCATTTTGCACGACATCGCCAAACCCGCCACCAAGCGTTTTGAAAAAGGCCACGGCTGGACATTTCATGGCCACGAAGAACTAGGGGCAAAAATGACGAAGGGTATTTTTCAGAAAATGAAACTGCCTCTCAACGAAAAAATGCAGTTTGTTCGTAAACTCGTTCGGCTACATTTGCGGCCCATTGCCTTGGCCAAAGAACACATCAGCGACTCGGCCTTGAGGCGATTACTGTTTGAAGCCGGCCCCGAACTAGAGTCATTGATGCTCCTGTGCCGTGCCGATATTACCTCGAAAGACGGGGCAAAAGTAAAAAAATACCTAGCCAATTTTGACAAAGTAGAAGAACTACTCAAGGAAGTAGAAGCCCGAGACCAACTCCGAAACTTTCAGCCTGTGATTACGGGCGAACTCATTATGGAAACCTTTGGTATTGGCCCCTCCAAAGAAGTAGGCATCATCAAAACCGCCCTCAGAGAAGCCATTCTTGAAAACACCCTCCAAAATAATATCGAAGAAGGTATGCCTTTTTTGATAGCCGAAGGCAAAAAATTGGGCCTTGTGGCAATTTTGTAGATGTTGAAGGAAACTCAACCTTGGTCGGTGGCTCGCAGCCCGACATGAAATTGATTAAAAGCGAATATTATGACACCACTTTTCAAAAAATTAAACTTCAAAGAACAATCAGCTATCGTTGTAATCAACAGTCCTAAAGCATTTGATAGTGAACTTGAAGAAATGTCGGCATTGACAACCATAAAAAAACAACTGACAGAAGTTAAGGAAACGGAATTTGTAATGTGTTTTGTAACGACTCAAAATGAAATAGAAAACTTCATTCCTGAGATTTACCCAAAACTAAAAGGCGATGCCATAATTTGGATGTGTTATCCAAAAATGACATCGAAAAATTACAAATGCGACTTTAATAGAGATACAGGTTGGGCAAGTTTAGCACAACATAATTTAGAATCAGTAAGGATGGTTGCCATTGATGATGATTTTAGTGCATTACGTTTCAAAAAGGTTGAGTTTATCAAGAAAATCACAAGACGTGAAAGTGGTGCATTTGTTATTTGAATTCGCTAGGTATTATAAAAGATGTGAATATCAAGATGAAATTGTATTTTTAGCCTCAGAGAGGCATAATTTTGGTAAAAAAATAATATCCATAACCTTCTAAAGCTCCATCGGGGCGGTATTTTTTTGTAAATGTCGCTCCGATGGAGCTTTATGGGTGCATATTTGGCATTATTCTACCAAAATACCAGCCCTACGGGCTTTTAATCCAATATTCGCATAAAAGTTAAATATTCGCATTATGGCATATAACAAATTCAAAATGGAAGATTTGCAGGATAAACTGCAAATCGAAATAAAAAGAGAGTTTTGGGTTGAGCCGCAGCCCCTACAATTTCCGATAGATTTACATTTAGAGTCTAGTATGCAACAGACTATAAAGATGTACCTAGGCAGCGAAAAGGCTCGTTCAGAATTTCTGATTGCACCTGTTTTGCAGGCTTTTCAACGTAAAAATGCAGACAAACTAAGCATATTCTCTGGATATGAACTCAATGTGGATAAGTCCTTGTCTTTGAATGGCTTTTGTGATTTTATTTTATCTTCTAGTGCCAATAGCTTTTTTTTGAATGCCCCTATTTTTTGTGTTGTAGAAGCAAAAAAAATGGAACCACAAGTAAACGACCTTGCTCAATGCGGTGCTGAAATGTTTGCGGCTCAAATTTTTCATCAAAAACAAGGAAAACCTCAAAAATCAGTTTATGGCTGTGCTACGTCAGGGTATAGTTGGATGTTTATGGAGTTGATAGACAATACTTTATTAATAGATTCTCGACCCGTTGCACTTACTTTTAATAATCCTTACCCACCACTGGTTGCCCTACAATGGATTTTAAATAAAAGTTTGGCCAATCAGTTATGAGCAAATTCAATAGCAGCAAACCGAAATCTAACTAATTGAAAGGTCCTTCTCTTTTAGGGAAAATATGAGGCCAAAACTCAATAAAAACGACCCAACCGATTTTTACGCATGTACTCAGACCTATTAAAATCTTTCTCCCATGATTCCACTTCGACTTGAGATTGAAGGCGTTAGAAACAAGAAAAATCTTCGTAAAGTATTTTTATAAAAGTTAAATAATAGCAATATGGCATACAACAAATTTAAAATAGAAGATTTACAAAGCAAATTAAGTTTGCCCGTAGAAAAAGAGGATTGGCTGAATAAAAACCTAAGCCCGTTTGCAAACGATAAACTGTTGATGCAGGTTTTGATAGAAGCTAAAAAAGCATATTTAGGTAGCGAAAAAGCTCGTTCTGAGTTTATAGTTACGCCCGTTTTGCAAGCCTTATATCGCCAAAATAAGGGAAAATTCACTATTTTTTCAGGGTATGAATTTAATATTGATAAATCAAAAGCATTGAATGGTTTTTGTGATTTTATCCTGTCATCGCCCACGAGCGGGTTTATTATAGAATCGCCTGCTTTTTTTATTGTAGAAACCAAAAAAAATGATATTGACGATAATGCTATTGCTCAATGTGGTGCAGAAATGTATGCTGCTCAAATCTTCAATGAACGAAAAGGCAAGCCCCAAAAAGCAATTTATGGCTGTGTTACTTCGGCATATAGTTGGGGGTTTATAAAGTTAGAAAATAGCATCATTACCATAGACCCTAACTACGCCAGTCTAAGTTTTGATAATCCCTACCCGCCTTTGGCTGCCTTACAATGGATTTTAAATAAAAGTTTAGCCAATTAGTTATGAGTAATCCTCAACGTTGTCTTGTAGGATATAAACCGAAATTGGAAGTGGTTTTAGGGAATAAGGTTACGCAGAGAACCACTGAGAAGGTTTAGAGAACCACGGAGAAAACCTCCGAAGTACTCTGTGGCTCTCTGTGGCAGGCGTTCCTGTGTAACCTCATTCCTAAAGGTAAAAAACCGAAAACCTCTTTTTCTTTAGTATAAACCGAAATGCAACTGATTAAAAGCCTTTCTATTTCGTGAAAATATAAGGCCAAAGCTAATAAAAACAACCCAGCCGAATTTTACGAAAGTACTCAAACCTATTAAAATCTTTCTCCCATGATTCCACTTCGACTTGAGATTGAAGGCGTTTACGCTTATCAGAAAACGCAAGAAATAGACTTTAAATACCTTTGTGATGCAGGAATATTTGGTATTTTTGGTAAGGTGGGTTCGGGTAAATCCAGTATTTTAGAAGCCATAACACTGGCACTTTATGGCGAAAACGAACGGTTTTCTCGCAACGAACGCAACTATAATTTTACTAACCTACGGTCTGATGGTTTTCGTGTTGTTTTTGAATTTGAATTAGCCCAAACTTATTACCGTTTTCAGGTAGAAGGCAAACGAAATCGTAAGCAATTTGAGGACATAAAAATAACCAGAAACGCTTATTCTAAACTACAAGGAAACGACCAATGGTTGCCCATAGACGACCAAAACGCTAGTCGAATTTTGGATTTATCGTACAATGATTTTAAGCGAACCATTATAATTCCACAAGGTAAATTTCAGGAGTTTTTAGACCTAAAAACTACCGAAAGAACCGCCATGATGCAGAGTTTGTTTAAGTTAGAAAAATATAACCTTGCTGATAAAACAAAACAATTAATTACAGAAAATGATTTGATAATCAGCACCTTAGACGGAGAATTAAAAAGCATTAGTGAGCTAAACCCCGAACAATTTGAAGAAAAAAAGCAAGAATTACACAGTACCAAAACCTTGTTGGCAGTCTATGAAACCGATATTAAAAAACTAGCCAAAGAAGAGCAAATTCAAACAGATTTACAAAAATTGTTTGATGAACTCCTCAAAACTACCCA
>JAYWHL010000626.1:0-2146 GCA_043777715.1 Cytophagaceae bacterium
TGTCTCCTCAATACTGCCTCCCTACTTATTTACATCAATTATTTATACTTGCTCATAAATTCCCGAAGCCACCGTTTCTATCAATCTTTTGGGTAACAACCACGAAGCAAAAGCCTGTACTTTGTTGATAGCCCCAGTGATAATTTCTTTATCTTTTGCAAACATAGCCGATACGGCAATTTTGGCTACGGCTTGGGGTGTCATCGCCACTTTTTCGGCGGCTTTTCTTACGGGTTCGCTAATGTTGGCTCGGTCGTTAAAACTCGTATCCGTTGCCCCAGGACTAACCGCCGTTACCGAAACACCCGTTTTGCGAAGCTCATGGCTCAAGCCTCTCGAAAAACTCAACACAAAAGCCTTACTGGCGGCATATACGCTCATCATAGGCAATGCCTGATAGGCCGTTGTACTTGCAATGTTCATGATATAGCCTTGGCTTTGGGCTTTGAGCATCGGCAAAAACACCTGACACATTTCGGTAAGGGTTATCATGTTTAGCTGCATCATGTCTCGGTGGCTGTCAATACTGTTTTCTTCAAAACTACCACTTAGACCATAGCCAGCGTTGTTTACCAAAACACTAATCGAATAGCCTTTGGTTTTTACCCAATCAAAAACCTCTTGGGCGGCATTAACTTTCCCCAAATCCATGGCCAAATAAGACACCTCTACGTTATATTTTTTGGCGAGTTCTCTGGAAAGCTCTTGTAGTAATGCTTCTGAACGAGCCACCAAAACCAAGTCGTGTTTTTTCATAGCCAATTCTGTGGCAATGGCCTTGCCTATTCCTTTGCTTGCTCCTGTAATAATTGCACGTGGCATAGTTGTAATTTTTTGTATTTTGTAGAATTAATAAAATCTATTCTCCCATGTTTGGTGGCTTAGCAATCATCTTTACGAGAGCAATATTTTTAGATAAATTTTTTGTGTTATGCTATATTTTGCAAAATTGTCCAATATTCATAAAAAATTGAATATCAACGCTTTGTCTTCTTTGTGCCTTTGTGGTTTATATTGTATTTGCACTTACTTTTCCCGTATTTGGTGGCTCAGCAACCATCTTTGCGAGAGCAATATTTTTAGATAAATTTTTGTGGTATGCTATATTTTGTAAAATAGCTCTCGTCTCCCTGCCAATCTTATCTCTTAGAAAGCCTAGCCCTCAAATAAAAATCGGCCAAAACCAAAGCCGCCATGGCCTCTATAATAGGCACCGCCCTAGGCACTACACAGGGGTCATGCCGTCCCTTTCCCGACACCACCACAGCATTGCCCAAAGCGTCTATGCTTTCTTGGTCTTGCATAATCGTAGCCACGGGTTTGAACCCAACCCTAAAATAAATATCTTCTCCGTTAGAAATCCCCCCTTGAATCCCCCCTGATTTATTGCTAGACGTACGCACATTACCATTTTCGTCAGTATAAAATCCGTCGTTATGCTGCGAGCCTAATTGCTCAACGCCCTCAAAACCAGAGCCGTACTCAAAACCTTTCACGGCATTGATAGACAACATGGCTTTACCCAATTCGGCATGAAGTTTATCAAAAACAGGCTCACCCAAACCCACAGGGCAACCCCTAATCACACACGAAACCACGCCACCCACACTATCGCCTTGTTTTCTTATTTGGTCTATGTATTCAAACATCTGCTTTGCTAGGTTCTCGTCTGGGCATCTTACGGCATTGTTTTCGGCATTGCTAAGGTCAAGTTCCTGATAGGGCGTTTCTAATTTTAACGTTCCCACTTGCGATACATAAGCCTGTATCAAAACGCCAGCATCTTTCAATAAAGTCTTGGCCACTGCCCCTGCGGCCACTCGGGCGGCTGTTTCTCTAGCCGAACTCCGCCCCCCGCCTCTATAATCCCTGTTGCCATATTTGGCTTCGTAGGTATAGTCGGCATGAGAGGGCCTAAATTGTTGAGCAATATGGTTATAATCTTTCGAGCGTTGGTCTTCGTTTCTGATAACCATCGCAATAGGCGTGCCTGTGGTGTGGCCTTCAAAAACGCCCGAAAGCACTTCAAACTCATCTGCCTCTCGCCTTTGTGTTGTAATACGGCTTTGGCCAGGTTTGCGGCGGTCTAACTCTGTCTGAATATACCCCTCATCAAACATCACGCCCGCAGGGCAACCGTCTATCA
>JAYWHL010000627.1:0-5933 GCA_043777715.1 Cytophagaceae bacterium
CAACGGCAAAGAAAGTTAAAATATCTTTTGTGGGCTTTGTTACCCAAGAGATAGAAATTGGAAGCCGTACATCGCTAGATGTAAAATTGGCACCTAATGCCAACGAACTTACCGAGGTAGTGGTAACAGCTTTTGGCCAACAACGCCAGCCTCGTGAATTGGGTGGTGCTATGGCCAATGTCAAAAGTAAAGAATTGACCCAAGCCAATGCCGTGAACCTTCAGAATGGTTTGGTGGGCAAGGTGTCAGGTTTGCAAATCAGTACCGTAAACAATGGCGTTTTTGCCAACACTCGTATTGTTTTGCGTGGCAATCGCTCCCTTACGGGCAACAACCAAGCCCTGTTGGTGCTAGACGGCGTGCCTGTAAACCTAGATTTGATAAACTCTATCAACCCCAACGACATTGCCGACGTAACCATCTTGAAAGGAGCCAATGCGGCGGCCTTGTACGGTTCGGACGCTGCCAATGGTGTAATGATTGTAACCACTAAAAAAGGGGCTGGCAAAAAACCAACCGTTACGTTTAGTTCGGTGAATCAGTTCGAGAATATCTCGTTTTTCCCTGCCTTACAAACTCGCTTTGGAGCTGGCTCATCGGTCGATAAGTTTGGTGAGGGTGTTTATGACCCCATCGAAAACCAAGGCTATGGCGATGAGTTTGATGGTAGTTTGCGTGAAATTGGCCGTCCACTCGAAGACGGAACCATTCAGAAATATACTTATGAGGCTCGCCCAAAAGAGAAAACTAACTTCTTTAACACAGGACTTACTCGCCAAAACGATATTTCGTTTTCGGCTGGCGACGACCGTGGTTCTTTTTATATGTCGGCACAAGACGTTGATATAAAAGGTACTGTACCCGACGACAAAAATCATCGTAATACCGTTCGTTTCAATGCCAACCGTAAATATGGCAAGTTTGTAGGTTCTTTTAGTTCGGCTTATACCCAGTCTAATTATGACGTTGCCTCTAGTTCGGGCGATATTTATTGGAGAGTAATGAACTCGCCGATGAATATTCCACTAACAAACTTCAAGGATATTAACCAACCATTTGGCGATTTTAATAGCTACTACAACGACTATTTTGACAATCCTTATCAAAAAATTGCCGATAACCGCACCAAAGGCCGCAGAGACCAGTTTACGGGCAATGCCGAACTAAACTTTAGAGCAACGTCTTGGTTGAGTTTTATGTATAGAGCGGGTTTTACGCTGGATAATATTACTACAAAATCAACGTCTGCATCTCGTACTTACTCTGACTTTGCCAAGCACAATGGCCGATATGTTAGTCGTGATGGCCAAGACTCAAGGGCAAGCGTAAGCGACCAGTCTATTTTTGGTACTCGTTTAGTAAATGACTTTATGATAACTGCCGAAAAAACCTACCAAGATTTCAATTTTAGATTTACAGGAGGTATTACGTCTCGTGAATCTTATAGTAAAAATTTGTTTATTGCTGGGGGTAATTTGGTTGTGCCTACGCTCTTTAACGTATCTAACCGCACAGGCGAGCCTGGTGTAAGTGAAGGCAGTGGCAGAAGCCGTTTGTTTGCTGTATTGGGGGACTTACAATTGGGATACAAAAACTGGGCGTTTTTAGAAATTACGGGTCGTCAAGATACAGACTCTCGTTTGTCGCAGGGGAACAACACCTATTTTTACCCAAGCGTTAGTGGCTCGGTTGTATTGTCGGACGCCATCGGAGCTTTAAAAGATAATTCGCTTTTGAGTTATTTGAAAGTAAAAGCATCGTGGGCCAAGGTTGGTTCGGTTAGTTTAAGTCCTTATTCGCTAGAATCGACATTTACCCAAGCAGGCGTTTATCCTTATGGCTCTTTGCCTGGCTTTACGGCCAACAATACGGTATTGAATCCAAACCTAAAACCAGAATTTTTAGATTCTAAAGAATGGGGACTAGAGGCATCGTTTTGGAATGGCCGTGCAACGTTTGAACTTTCAAACTATGTGCAAGACAACTCAAACCAAATTATCAACGTAGGTATTTCAAGTTCAACGGGTTATACAGGGGCTTTGGTAAATGCTGGGGAGTTTCAGAATAGTGGTTGGGAATTTGACCTTAAATTTACGCCATTACTCAACGGCCCAGGAGGTTTGAAATGGAACGCCTCGGCCAACCTTTCTATCAACGACAGTAAAGTAACCAAACTATACGAAGGCTTGGACGAACTAAGTATTGGTAACTCAAACTATGCCATCATTGGCCAACCATTCCCTTTATTAAAATTAACTGATTACAAAAGAGACCCTGCTGGCCGTGTAATTGTTGATGCAGTTACGGGTTATCCATCACAAGATGCAACCCTCAAAAACAAGGGCCGTACCTCTACCAAATATATCTTGGGCCTAAACTCTTCGTTAGAATATAAAGGCTTTACGCTCTCGGCCGTTGCCGAATACCGTGGAGGCAGTTATATCCTCAATGCCTTGGGTTCGGACTTAGACTTTACAGGCATCAGCTACCGTACAGGTGCTAATGGCCGTCAGCGTTTTGTTTATCCAAACTCTGTGATTGCCAATGCCGACGGTACTTATACCCCAAACACAAATATCACAGTAGCTAATGGTGGATACGGTTTCTTTGAATCTACGGGTAATAACCGTAACATTCAGACTAATTATTTGACCAGTGCAGCCTTTTGGAAATTGAGAGAAATCGTATTTTCTTACAGTTTGCCAAATAGCCTTTTGGCTAAAACCAAGGCATTCAAATCGGCAAAAATTGCTATTATGGGTCGTAACTTGTTGATGCTCAGACCAACATCTAACCAATGGACAGACCCTGAGTTTAACGTAGATACGAGCAATGCTCAAGGTTTTACAACCACTGGCCAAACGCCTCCAACACGTTTGTATGGTGTAAACCTAACCCTTACGTTCTAAATAAAGATTATAAAAATCTCAATTTGTGTAACACAAATATTTAATCAAAATTTCAGAAACAATGAATAAAAAATTAATATCAATGTTTGCCCTGTTGGCGTTGCTTTTTGTAAGTAGCTGCTCTAAAGAATGGACAGACATCAACCAAAACCCGAACGCTGCTACGGCAGGTTCTATGACAGCCGACTTAATTGTACCACAGGCCATGAGTGCCACGGCTGCCCGTAATATTACCAGTTATGGCTTTTTGGGCAACTGGCTAGGTTTTTGGAGTCCATCAGGGTCGTTTTCGGCCAACTCCGAAGAATCTTCTTATAACATCACCACCAACTTTGGTGCTGGTTTGTGGAGCAATTATTTTGATAATATCTATGATTTTGAATTTGCCCAACAAAAAGCAACTGCCTCAAAGCAAGGTTTTTATGTAGGTATTTGCAAGATTATGAAGGTTTTTAACTATCAGCAATTGATGGATTTGTACGGAAATGTACCTTATTCGGAGGCATTGAAAGGTACAGAAATTATCAGACCAAAATATGATAAAGCACAAGATGTTTATGACGACCTTGTGAAGCAGATAGATGCCGCCCAAGCCGACATCAAAGGCTCGTCTGTATCGGATAATATCAACATAACAGCGGCTGATATTATGTTTAAGGGCGATAAAACCAAGTGGTATCAGTTTTCCAATACGCTCAAACTTAGAATTTTGATGCACCAATCAGAAATGACTGGCCGTGATGCTTATATCAAAGCCGAAATCGCTAAGATTGTAGCACAAGGAAGCGGCTTTTTGCCGTCGGGCTTAGATGCTGCCGTAAACCCTGGTTATATTGATACCAAACCAAACCCGTATTGGGCTTCGTATGGTTTTACACAAACAGGTGGCGAGGCCAATAGCTTTTTCCGTGCCAATAATTATTCGATGAATATCTTGAAAAACAACAAAGACCCACGTTTGGGTTATATCTACAAGCTATCATCGGGCGATAAAGTATATAAAGGTATAGACTATGGTTTGCCTCCAATCCTTGCCAATGGTTCTTCGCTTACGTCTAATATCGGTGGGGCTGATGCCCCAGGTTCGGCTGCCAAAGGACTCGCCAAAGGGTACAGTGCCGATGCTTGGTTGATAACCTCTACCGAAAGTTTGTTTCTTCAGGCCGAAGCCATTCAGCGTGGTTGGCTAACGGGTACTGCCAAAACGGCTTATAACAACGCCGTAACCGAGTCGTTTAAGTGGTTGAATGTAGTAAATGCTGCCACCGAAGCCACTACCTACCTAACCCAGCCCGACAACGCCAACACCAACTGGGATTTGGCCACCAACAAATTATCGCTCATCATGAACCAAAAGTATATGGCCATGAACGGTGTAAACCACCTAGAGGCTTGGACAGACTATCGCCGTACTGATATACCAAACAATTTACCCCTTTCGGTTGCTCCAGCTCGTACATCAACAAAAATACCTGTTCGATTGTTGTATCCACAACGTGAGTACGATATAAACAAAGAAAGCGTATTGGCTCAAGGCACTATCAACCAGTTTGATTCAAGATTATTCTGGGATATTAAATAAAAATTTAATTGTAAACAAAAATGAAAAAAATAACAAAATTTTCGGTGATGTGTCTAGCCACACTCTCACTGTCGATGTCGTCTTGTCTCAAAGACGAGTTCGTAGATTTTAGTAAAGTTGATGCCGTTGCCGAACTCCCCCTAGCTGGCTTTGCCGCTACGGTATTGGAGGCTTCTAATACTGCCCAGGACGTGGCCGTGGTGGTAAACATTGCCTCGCCAGAGGTACTAGGCCAAGCCGTAACCGTAAACCTGCAAATAGATGCTGCCGCAGTTGAAGCCTATAACAAGGCAAATACTACTACTTTTGAGGTGTTGCCTGCAACTGCCTTTACGGTGCCTTCTACCAGTGTTACCATTCCAGCAGGGCAACGTAGAGCTACTTTTATCATTAAAGTAGAAACCTCTAAGATAGATTTGTCTAAGAAATTTATCTTGCCAGTTTCCATCAAAGACGCTGGATCTGTAATCGTTTCGGGCAATTTCCGTACCTCATTGTTGGCTATTGCCGTAAAAAACAAGTACGAGGCCAGTTATCAAGCAACAGGCGTGTTTAACCACCCAACTGCTGGAGCACGTAACATCAATGAAGTAAAGGGATTAACCACCATTGATGCCAATACAGTTGCTGCAAAATTAGGCGACTTGGCTGGTTGGACACTCTGGCTTACTGTAAATGCCGACAATACCGTTTCGATGAAGCACGTGGCTGGAGGTTCTTTGAATGCTATCCCAAATGGCGTAAACAAATATGACCCTGCCACAAAATCATTTACCCTCAATTATAAGTATGCTGGAGGTGGTGGCGACCGTGTGGTTTCAGAAACATTGACAAGAAAGTAATATTTCAAGTACGTATTTCTATCAAAAAAACCTTATCATTTTCGATAAGGTTTTTTTGATGAATAGCCTAAAGTCTGTTCTGAAAATTAGATAATTGAAGATGCCTTTCTTTGAAAAATTGCTTGAAATTCTCCTCCATTTGTTCTTGTAAATCTGCTATGGATAGGTGCTTTATGCTTGCCATCAGGGCATATCGTTCTATGATTGTGAGCGAATAGTCGCTGTCGGTTTCTATAAAGTAAGCATCATTGGGCAAGGATTTTAACATCGTTACAAAGCTATCGTTCATGCCCTCAAATGGGCTAATCGATAGTTTGATGCCTTCATTAATCAACGATTTAGCTAGGATTTCGTTTCTTCTAAAACCATGAATTACCCAAGGAGTATTACCATATTTTTTCTTGAACCGAATCACTTGGTCGTATTGCCGCACGCAATGAACAATAAGCGGTACATTTTGCTGGTTTGCCAACTCAATCTGTTGTAAAAATACGGCTTCTTGAATTTCCTTATTCGCCCCTTTTAGCTTATCAAGGCCACACTCGCCAAGACCAATACATTGACTATCAGCCAGTAAACGCCTTAAATTTTCTAAATCAT
>JAYWHL010000628.1:0-5921 GCA_043777715.1 Cytophagaceae bacterium
GGAAAAGGCATAACACAGAGATTTGTCTAAGAATATTGCTTTCGCATGGGTAGTCTGTGAGCCACAGACTACGGGAAAGGAAAAACAGCATAATATTAAGGGAAGATTGGAACGAGAATAGCATAAAAGCCTCTTAATCACTAGCTTTGCAGGGCAAAAATCCAAAACCCTTTACATTAATAATATGAAAGACAATTCCCTAAAAAAATTCTTTGGTTCGTTTCTTACCATCCTTGGTATTATCGTAGTTTTATTTGCCTGCGTAACTTTTTTGAACGACGGCAAACCCGTATTGGGAATGTCCGTTACGAAATGGGAAAGCCTTGTGCCGTTTTTGGTGGGCATGGTTTTTTTGATAACAGGCGTGAGTTTAGTATCCCAGTCTTGAGTAAGCAATTGATAATTACCAAAAAGAGCCAGTATCGAACATACTGGCTCTTTTTTTGAATCATTTATCAGAAATTTTATACGCCACTTGTTATTTTTTGTTGAGCGTTGTTAAATAATCTACCACGTCTGGCAACTCTCTTTTGCTTAATAAGCCTCCCATTGGTGGCATACTTGAGGGCATATTTTCTCGCTTTTTGATTCTTGCAATTGGTATCACGAGCGGCTCGGCATCGGAGGTAGTAATGGTCAATTCCGAGGCGGTTTCTTTGGCCAGCATACCACTAACTTCCTGACCATCAGTCAAAACCAACGAAACCGACCTATAGCCTGGCGCCAGCCTAGCACTCGGCTCAACAAGGGCTTGGAGCAATTGCTCACGTGTTAAAACACTGGCAACACCTTTGAGCGATGGTCCCACGGCGCCACCCTCGCCCACTGCCCCTGCCGTATGGCAACGGATACATTGGGCGATGCTGTTGTAATTAAAAACATTACGGCCTTCTCGCCTATTACCCCCAAAAAGGGTTTCGCCATATTCGTCTAAAAAAGTATTGGTTTTGAGTTCAGTCAATTGCTCGCATAGGTGGGGTTGTGTAAAAAGTCGAACTATTTTTAGTTTTAAAAATTTTGCCAAATTTTATTCTGAATATGCATCAAAAAATGTTGTTATTCAGAATTTTAATTTGATAAAAAACAAATTTTCAAATATAATTTGGGCAATTTTTGAAATTTTTTTTTTACTCCGACTTTTTACACAACCCAACGGAAAAAATATTATAAGGGACTGAGTACTGGATAATTTCCATTTTCGCTTCATCTCAACCTTTCTCCAAAAAAGAAGAGCTTTTAATTAATGCTGTGGAATTAGATGTAAAGCAATTCTCCCGAATTGCAGTCCCCACAATTGGGGAGAATTGCTTTACATTTTATACAATTGCCCAGTACTCAGATTAGGGTAGTACGTACTGGACATTTTTATAGGATATAGCGTAACACTGAAGTTTGCTTGAAAATATTGCTCGCATGGGTGGTCTGTGAGCCACAGACCACAGAAAAAACCACCAAACACGGAAACAAAAACATTGCTTTCGCAAAGGTGTTTGGTGAAGCCACCAACCACGGAAAAGTTGCATTTATGACTTGAATCCGCCAAATAAAAAACGATAAATAATTTGGAAATAAAAAATTTATTAATACATTTGTAGTGTACTATTTATCTAATGCACTAAATCGATATTAAAATGATACAAATCCAAAATTTATCTTTTGACTACGGAAAACGGAAACCAGTTTTCAAGCATCTAAACCTAAACCTAGCCGAGGGTAATGTTTATGGACTATTAGGCAAAAACGGTTCGGGCAAATCGAGCCTCCTCCGCAATATGGCGGGTTTGTTGTTTCCTAGCCAAGGTACTTGCACGGTAAATGGCTTTGAGGCCAAAAATCGCCAACCTGCATTTTTGCAAGAACTGTTCTTTTTGCCCGAGGAATTTCATACGCCGTCTGTCAAAATCAGTGCTTATGTGGCTACTTATGCACCGTTTTATCCCAATTTCTCAAAAAGCCAATTTCAAGATTACCTCAAAGAATTTCAGCTTTCCGAAAACGATAAATTCTCTGAACTTTCGTTGGGCCAGAAGAAAAAAGCCCTCATTGGTTTTGCTCTTTCTACCAATACAAAGGTGCTATTGATGGACGAACCCACCAATGGCCTAGACATACCGTCGAAGAGCCAGTTTCGTAAAATCATTGCCTCGGTTGCCACCCAAAACCGTATTATCGTTATCTCTACGCATCAGGTACGAGACCTAGAATCGCTGATAGACCCCATTATTATTTTGGAAGATTCGGAGGTGTTGCTTCATGCAGGAATAGCCCAGATTTCAGAAAAACTTTGTTTTAAACAGGTTTCCACCGTACTAAATCACGAAAAGGTTTTGTACAGCGAACACTCTATCAAAGGCTTTGCCACGGTTTCCGAAAACATCGAAAACGAAGAAAACAAGGTGGATTTAGAATTACTTTTTAATGCAGCACTTGCCCAACCCTTAAAAATAAAAGCGATGTTTGGTAACAACTCATTGGCTTAAAATTTTCAATCTATTGATTTTAAAGACTCTAAAAAAAACATAACATGAACAATACTTTCAATTTGGGCAGAGTCAATCTGCTTCTCAAACGTACTTGGGTAGAAAACCGAAACCTTTTTTTGATGGCAAGCCTTGTGCTATCCGTATTAATTATTGGCGTTTACGCCCACAATACCGATAGGAAAAACGGCGAACTTTTTAGCAACGAAACCGAACGGCTAATTCTATTCATGTCATCTTTATTTATATCGGGTTCGTTTTTGGCCAATTATCTCTTTAAAGACTTTACGGACAAAAACTGTAGTACTAGTTTTTTAATGATTCCAGCTTCTCATTTCGAGAAATTTCTCTCTGCCCTCTTTATCAATTTCGTGGTGTTTCCTGTTGTATTTGCGGCATTATTCCTCACTATTGATTCCGCTTTTGTTAGCTACACCAATTCGATAATCACGGAAACAAAAAATAATTCAGTATTGCTCAACAACAACCTTGGGCCCTATTTAATAAGCGAAATAAAAGATTGGCATCTATTAAAGACAGTCTCTTGGTTTATTTTTCAATTGATTGTGATTTTGGGAAGCCTTTCTTTTGGCCGAATGTCGTATATCAAAACGGGGTTTGTAACGTTCGGAATTTTCTTGATTCTTTTTGGAATTGGTAGTTTGTTCAATTATTTATTAGTTTTTCCATTAGAAAGCCATCTTAGAGATACGTCCCTGTATTCGAGCGAAACCATAGCAATCAATCAAAAAATAAGCGACATCGTGCCTTTCGTGATGACCTACTTTTTAACCCCATTTTTGCTGATTGTTTCGTATTTAAAACTCACTGAAAAACAAGTATAAAGCCATGGAATTTAGAGAAAACAAAGCCATATACCTCCAAATAGCAGAGTTTGTTTGTGAGCGTATCTTATTGAAAGACTGGGCAATAGGCGAAAAAATACCGTCGGTCAGGGAACTCGCCGTACAGTTAGAAGTAAACCCAAATACCGTGATGAGAACGGTAGATTTTTTGCAACAAAAAGACATCATTTTTACAAAAAGAGGAATGGGCTATTTTGTGAGCGATAATGCCGAAGAAAAGGTTAAAAGTATGAAAAAAGAGGATTTTTTAGTCAATGATTTACCTCAATTTTTCAAGAATATTCAATTACTAGACATTGATTTTGACGAACTCAAGGCTCGCTATGCCGTCTATAAGGGTTGAGTTTATCATCGTATTTAGGCAAAGTTACTCCAACAAACAACTCATTTTGATTAACAATCAAACCATTTCAAACTCATTTATAACCATGACAACTTCTAATAAATTGCTTTTAATGGCAGGTGCGAGCATTTTGACTTGCCTTCTTGCTTATAATATTTTTATGCGAAATGCGTACAAAAAAGGTCTTTCGGATAATCTTTCTCAATATGTACCGATTGTGCTTAAAAACATGAAAGTCCTCAAGCTAAATCACACCTACGACGTTAGTTTTGTGTATGGCCCCGAATACAAAGTAACCGTTGATAGGGCTTATAAAGATTCCTTAGGTGTTAATTATCAAGGAGATACCCTAAGCCTCGACCTAAATAAAGCCGCAGACGTAACCATTTATTTGCCTACACTTCCACAAATAAAGGTAGTAACCGAAACGAAAAAACGAAACCGTTGGAACAAAGCAATAACTATTAATGGTCGTAATTTTAAGAATCAAACTTTGGATATTTCTTTTCAAGAAGACGGTATATTAAATTTAAGCGGAGTAGATTTTGATGCCATTAACATCAGCACTCCAAAAAAACTCTTCCTTGAAATGGGGGATATTAACACTAAAAACCTAAAGATTGTAGGTGGCAAAAAATCGGAACTAACATTAAATCAGTGTACTATTTTGAATAATGACATCGTTTTGGGCGATAGTAGCAAAATACGAACAAGCCAATTGGTAAGCGGGGTTGTGAATAAGAGTTTAGTAAAAAATAACTAAAAAAAGGATTGGCAATTTTTAAAAAGTTGTCAATTCTAAAAACTCGTGATTTAGAGAAATTTTATGACTTCATTTTTTTGTAATTTTGTAGCCTAAACATAATCGTATCAATGGCACAAATTACATCGCTTTCGCAACTGGACCCCAACGGGCTTTATACATACTCCGATTATTTGAAATGGCAGTTTACCGAACGGGTAGAATTATTACGGGGCAAAATCCGTGAAATGTCTGCACCCTCTCGCAAACATCAGGGCATAAGCATGGGATTAGCTCGGTCTATTTCTAATGCCCTTTGGAAAAGCTCTTGTAAAGTTTATACTGCCCCCTTTGATGTTAGGCTAACCCGCACCAAACAAAACAAGACCGTTACGACAGTTGTTCAACCCGATATTTGTGTGATATGCGACCCTACTAAATTAGACGCAAAAGGCTGTGTAGGCCCACCAGACCTTATCGTAGAAATACTATCGCCAGGTAATAGCCGAACCGAAATGAAAGACAAATTTGAGCTATACCAAGAAGCGGGCGTACTGGAATATTGGGTGGTGTCACCCATCGAAAACATGGTACAAGTTTGGAAACTAGACGCCGAAGGCAAATACATTGGCCTACAACCCAAACTAGAGGGCGATATTTTGACCACGCCCATCATCGCCAATTTGGCCATCGACCTTAATGATATTTTTGAAGATTAGCCTACAAAATAGAATTGACAACTTTTCAAAAAGTTGTCAATTCTAATCCCAATCCTATTTCAATTCTACAAAAACATATTTGTATTGAAAATCAATACCGAGTTACTTTCAGTTTAGACATTCCGCTTTCAAAATTGATATTGATTTTTTTGGTGGCCTTGTCATAATTTGGGGTTTGATAAATAGAACCATTCTTTACAAATCCATCAAAATCTTTAACGTTCAAGGCTTCGTTTTTGGTGTCTATTCTGCAACCAGCACTCTCTGGCACAGAAATCTCTACCGATGCCACGCCCGACTCTACCTTTACTTCGCTCAAAATAGCCCTACCGCCAAGTTTTATTTCGGACGATGCTACGCCACTTTTCAGGCTTAGCTTCTTAATATTCAATTCGCTCAAATCCAAATCGGCTTTACCCGCCCCAAACTCCACGTCCAAAGTCCATTCGGTATTATTATTAAGGTTTACCTTTAAGTTATTTTTCATCGAAATATCATTGTCGTCATCATCGCCAAAATCAAAATTATTTCCATTTTTACCGTTTTTGGGTTGAATCTCCACATCGGCATTAGCCCCATTTATTACTTTATTGAGTACAAATTCTGGGAAATTGCCCTTAATGGCCGCACTGGCATCTATCAATTGGCTACTACCGCCATTTACTTCAAATTTTGCAGCCCCGCCCGTTAAATGTAAAGTAGCCGTTTTTACGGCAACATCTAAGGGTTCAGAAAAACTCTGCTTTTTTTCGATATTGCTGTCGTTACTAT